>NZ_JAWVAV010000013.1:0-94588 GCF_033599315.1 Acinetobacter sp. OYA S30 | reverse complement strand
TTCAGGTTCCAAACTTCTTATCCAAAAGTTTGGAATGAACTCACACAAGAAATCGATTTTCAACGCAGAAAGCAGCTCGCTATAAAACTGCGTGAAACAAATATCCCTACTTATGACCGCAAAAACTATAAGCGTTCTCGTGGCTTCACTGGCTCAAGATAAGGATAAGAAAAATGACAACTGAAAACTCAAAAGACAACTTACATATCTGGAATGCAGTTAAGCAGACGCCTACCAATTTTCTTAAAAAGATTGAGATTGGTTATTTAAAAGGTAAATCAGATATTAACCCTCAATGGCGTTTAATGGCTATGACTCAGGCCTTTGGTCCTGTTGGTCATGGCTGGACTTATAGACACGTGCGTTTATGGTCTGAAACTGCACCAGATGGAACCATGATGGCTTTTGCTGAAGTAGCAGTAAAAACCAAGATTGATGGTGTTTGGGGTGAGGAATTTTTCGGCAACGGTGGTTCAGCAATTGCTGAAATTCACAAAGGCAAACTAGTAGCGATTGATGAGGGTTATAAAAAAGCCGTAACCGATGCTCTAGGTGTAGCGTTTAAAGCTGTTGGTGTGGCAGCTGATGTTTACCTCGGTAATTTTGATGGAAGTAAATACCTATACAACTATGACTATGCCTATCTAGAGCAAAATGCCTCTACCCCAGCAGGTCAAAATACAAATCAGAATAATCTGGCAACCGCTCATGGTGGCAACCAGAAGCCACCTCGTACTCAAGACCAACTTTATCAAGATGCTCTGAAAGCAATTAAAGATGCACCTGACACAAACATCTTAAATGCTGCGATTAAAAAGTTTAAAGGCACTACTTACGAGGCTGGTATCAATAGAGCATGCCAAGCACGTGCCGATCAGATGGGTTGGGCGCCTAAAAATAATCCTCAGCAAGTTCAGCAACAACAGTCGTTACATCACTAAAAGGAGAGCTATTCATGACTAATTTACTAACTGCAGCTGAAGCATTTGCAGCTCTTCAAAAAGGTAAAACTGTTCTATGTCGTCCTATTGGAGACATGTTGGACTTTTCTGACTTAGATCAATTCCCCGCTTCTATTTTTGGTAAACCGGGTTTTGAATTCTGCATCAAAATCGAAACTATTGAGCTGGCTGGCATTACATTCACAAAGCCATTAACTATTGATGAGTATGAAGAAGGTCAAAATGTTTTTGTAATCAACACATATTTACCTTCCATTTATAACGTTGGATTTAAAACTCCTGCACTCATTGAAGCAATTAATAGTGGTTTTGTTCAGCGTGATGCTGAAAATGCCAAGCTTCAATTAAAAGCTTTTTCAAAAGCACTCGGTATTGAAATCAACAATGATTTAAGTGTTATTCGTCTTGGTGAGGAACCTAAAAAACAGAGAGGCAAAAAATCAAAAGCAGAAAAGCCTATTGAAGTTATTTCTGCAGAAACTCAACCAACAATTGTTATTACCGAACAAACAAATGTCACCACATCTGAGGATCTATTAATTCCAGAAACTAACGAGCCGAAAGTAGATCCTGAATATCAGAAGGCATTAGATGCCCTTCTTCAGCGTGTAAAAGAATCAAAAACACCTGAAGAGGTAAATGCAGTTTATCGTTATACCCGCACATGGGATGACGAACAAATGAAGCCTATCCTTCTCGCCACTCACAAACGTCTTGAAGAGCTAGAAAAATCTAAGGCGCAAGCAACTGAACCACCTTCACTAATGGTTCAAATCCAAACTGCACCAGACCTTACAACGCTAGATGCTTTGGAAATAGACGTGGCTGCACGAGATCCGCAGATTCAACCGAAGCTAATGGGGTATGTGAGAAAACGCCGCTATGAATTAGAGAATCCTACACCTACTCAACAAGAATCTACCCCTGATTATTTATTAGTGGACGATTTCTAACATGAAAGATCAGTACAAGAAAGTGAGCCAAAAACACATGCTTGGTTTTATGTACTACTTGCAATTGCTGGGCTATGTAATAGTCCGGCAAGGCATGGATCAAGCAATGTTTCTAACCAAGCATTATGCGGTACCAGTCGCTTGGCGCCGCATAACGATCGACTATCACAACCGATTAAACAAACCTGCCCAGCAGCTTTATAGAGAGTTTGTTGAGTGGACTAAAGAAGAATATGCAGAGATGGTGGCTTAAATGACAGGTAATGAACGTATCCCTTTTGAATCACAATTCAAAACTACAGAAATTTTTAAACGTGAAAGTGCTATTCGTAAAAATGACATCCTAGCATTCAGTGAAACAATGAATGGCTATTTCAATATTGTAACTAATGATGCTTGGCAGTTATGGAATAAAGCCAAAGCCGAGACGGTGCCAGATACTCCCGCCCCTAGTGTCACTCTAACTTGCGCTGAACTAAAAGAAGCCTTTGATTTTGGTGCGCCAGATGGGGAAAAAGATCAATTCCAGATGGAAACTGAAATGACCATCAAATGGCTCCAAGATGGTTATGACGGTGAAGGATACTACTGTTGGTATGCTGATTTACCTGAGGAAGGTTGCATTAAGTTGGGTGTTAGCGAATCAGGAGCTGAAGGATGAGCAAAGTTATTGGAGAAGTTAATTTGAACCCTAGCAGAATTGAAGGCACTCCCGATCAGGTAGCTGTTCATATTTTTGAAAAAATCATTTGTCCAAGTACCGAGGAGCTTCTCAAAAATAATCCTGAGGCTGCAAAGGTTTTTGCATACCACATTTTTGGTTTAGCGCTTTCTCAACTAGCAGAGTTTCATTCAACCAAAAGTCTAGATAAATCTGTAACCGTTACTCTTCACAACCTTTTGCGTCAATTGAAGAAAGAACGTAATGAGTTGAGGAACTAAAGGATGAGTGGATTAAAAGTTAAAACATGTGATTTTTGTGATGACGGGAACGGTGAATGCATTTTCCCTTATTACGGTCTTGCCCCTCATATTCATACGAAGCCAATTGGCGGTACTGAATTTATAAATGTTTCATTACCTGAAAACTTTAGTCCTGATGGGGATGGTTTAGGCATATATACACACTGTCTGTATTGTGGTGGTGATGGCACATATGAAGGCATCAAGATAGAAGTTAAAGCGGAAAGTAAGGAGGGCTAATGTGGATAAATATCTGACATCTAACAATGTGTGTGAGATGTTTCATATTACTAAACGCACACTTAATCGGTGGGAAATTAACACACCTTGGGGGATTCCATTCCCAGCCCCGGCATTAAGTTCTGAGGGCGGAACAATGAAAAGATACCTCGCTACTGATGTAATGAAGTGGGAGGAAGAATGCCAGCAAAAGAAGCAACTAAAAAAAGCTATATAAGTTGTACCGAAGCTAACAATCAGCAAACTTGATGAAATTAGTCCAGATCAATGATTGTTAGCATATTTACGTTACTATATACTGTCCGCCGAATCACGGCTTGCTAGATAAACTCAGCAATTTCATTTATGTACATAATGGTGTACATATTATGAAACCAAGGAAGCAAGAATATACTTTTCCCGTTTAATAATAAGGGTTTAGGCGATATGGCATTAATCGTTCAAAAATATGGCGGTACTTCTATGGGTACCCCCGAGCGCATTTTAAATGTTGCTCGTCGTGTGAAGCGTTGGCATGATCACGGTCACAAGGTTGTTGTGGTCGTATCTGCAATGAGTGGTGAAACAAACCGCTTACTTGCCCTCGCTAAAGCCATTACCGAAACACCTGACCCACGCGAGTTAGACCAAATGGTTTCAACCGGTGAACAGGTGACGATTTCCATGTTAGCTATGGCACTTAATTCGATTGGTGTGGAAGCTAAATCCTATACCGGACGTCAAGTCGGTATTAAAACTGACAGTGCATTTACTAAGGCGCGTATTGAGTCGATTGACACAGATGTCATGACCAATGACCTAGATGCAGGCCGTGTTATTGTAGTTGCAGGCTTCCAAGGCTTCGATGCCAACGGAAATACTACAACTCTAGGACGTGGCGGTTCAGATACTTCTGGTGTTGCCATTGCAGCTGCCCTAAAAGCAGATGAATGCCAAATTTATACTGACGTTGATGGGGTTTATACTACAGACCCTCGTGTTGCCCCTAAAGCGAAGAAAATCGATCGTATTTCTTTTGAAGAAATGCTAGAAATGGCATCATTAGGTTCTAAAGTTTTACAGATTCGCTCAGTAGAATTTGCCGGAAAATATCAAGTTCCTTTACGCGTATTATCAAGTTTTGATAATGATGACGACGGCGCATTTGACGACGAATTTAAAGAAAATGTAGGTACACTCATTACTACTGAGGCAGAAGACACTATGGAACAGCCAATCATTGCAGGTATCGCTTTTAACCGTGACGAAGCAAAATTAACAATTTTAGGTGTACCTGATGAACCGGGTATTGCTTCTAAAATTTTATCACCAGTAAGTGATGCCAACATTGAAGTGGATATGATAGTCCAAAATGTTGAAGAAGATGGCACAACAGATTTCACGTTTACTGTAAACCGTGTTGATTTAGCAAAAGCTGAAAAAATCTTAAATGAAACTGCCAAAAATATTGGTGCACGTGAAGTTTCAACACGCGATGACATCGTTAAAGTATCTATCGTGGGTGTAGGTATGCGCTCGCATGCGGGTGTAGCAAGCAAAATGTTTACTGCCCTTGCTGACGAAGGTATTAACATCCTTATGATTTCAACATCTGAAATTAAGGTTTCTGTCATTATTGATGAAAAATACCTTGAGCTTGCAGTTCGTTGCTTACATACCGCTTTTGGTTTAGATCGTGAACATGGTGAAAGCAGCGCACGCGCTTAATTTTACCGAACGGTCAAGAATTCATTAAAAAATGTTTACTTGTCCGACAATAATCAAAGAAAACACAGAGCCGCTATAGTTTTTTTTATAGCGGCTCTGTTATATTAAACGGAAAGTTTTTTGGCAGTGATTATCAAAATATGACTTTGTTCTCATATTTCTGTTAGAATCTGACTGAAAACTGAGGTTGAGCTTTTTATTTGGGTACCAATATTGCAGTTTTAAGCGTTTAGCAAGGAGATAAACATGCTGATTCTGACCCGCCGTGTCGGGGAAACATTAATGATTGGGGATCAAGTCAGTGTTACTGTGCTTGGCGTCAAAGGAAACCAAGTTCGAATTGGTGTAAATGCACCAAAAGAGGTTTCTGTTCATCGCGAAGAAATTTATCAACGTATTCAACATGAACGTGCAATGCATGAACACCTTCAACATCTTGATCAAGATTATCAAGTTTCATATGAAGATGATAATTATGCACAGAAAAACTTCAATCGTTAGTATGAAGTTGTTCTCTCCCTAATTAAAGCGACTTTATAGTCGCTTTAAATTTTTTGGGAATATATAAATTTATAGACCTAATGCGCGTTTTACAGGTGCATAACTACGACGGTGTTGATCAATCACGCCATGAGCTGCAATGGCTTCAAAGTGTGCTTTGGTTGGATACCCCTTATGTTTGGCAAAACCAAATAATGGATATTGTTGATCTAATTCTGCCATTTGACGATCACGCGTAACTTTAGCCAAGATACTCGCCGCACTAATCTCAGCATGGCTTGCGTCTCCCCCTACAATCGCCTCGCAAGGAATAATGATTCCTTTGGGAATTTGATTGCCGTCTACAATTACCTTTTGAGGTTGTGTTTTCAGACCATCCACTGCACGTTGCATAGCCAAAAAAGTTGCCTGCAAGATATTCAGCTCATCAATTTCTGCATGTGTAGCTTCTGCTATTGACCATGCTAAAGCTTTTTCTTGAATTTCAATAAACAACTTTTCACGTTTCTTTTCAGTTAATTTTTTAGAGTCGTTTAAACCTAAAATTGGATTATTCGGATCTAAAATAACAGCTGCAGCAACAACAGAACCCACTAATGGGCCTCGTCCTGCCTCATCTACGCCTGCAACAAACATGTATACTCCAATGAAAAAGAGGCCGATTTATAAGAATCGGCCTTCTTTAATGCTTAAAACATCAATTATTTTTGTAAAGCTTCTGCCACACAAGCATTTACAGTTTTAGAAACCACTTGGTTTACGATTGTAGCACGAGCATTCACGTCAAGCGCAGCAGCAGCTAATTCTACTGCAGTCACACTATTTGGTGCTTTTTCACTTACACAGCCGCAAACATTCGTTTGGATGCTATCACGCTGTTCAGCAGTCATATATTTTGTTGCTGTCTTCCATGCAGCAACATTATTAATTTCTGTAATACATTTCGCATTAACAGCAACTTTTAATGCAGCTACGCCTAACTGTTGAGTTGTCGTTTGTGCAGAAGCACCGCCAGTACCGGTACCTGTAGTGGTTGCACATGCAGTTAAAGCTAAAACAACTGGTGCTACAGCGAGCATCAATTTTTTCATCATTTTTTTCCTTTGATCGAACGTAAGCAGCGCGTATTTTGCCTAAACTTGTGCTTAGAAGAAACAAATAAATTGATGCATTTATGCAAATTAAGTCCCTTAATCTCTAGCTCAACTTAACCGTGTTTTTTTAAATTGAAGCGTTCTGTTTATAGCACGCTCTGTTACGGGAACAACATTTCTCAAATTTAACAGTTTCCCATAAAATCTAGCGCTAGAATGACAAAAAAAAGGGTCTTTTATGCCTGCCTCAACCTCTCAATACTACACCCGTACTGCACAGATTCTGCATTGGGTCATGGCCATCATTTTTATCACTGCTTGGGTGATTGGTTTCTATAGTGGAAATTTTCTAAGTTATGACGTTGATGGCAGCTTTAAAGGCGATGTCATTACACTACATAAGAATATCGCCACAACCATTATCTTCCTCGTGGTCATTCGTCTGTTTTGGCGTTACACCCATCCTGCCCCACAATTGCCTGACACGATGTCACCAACAATGAAAACTTTAGCTCACATCGGACATTTATTACTGTATGTGATTTTAGTCGCTTTACCAGTCACTGGCTGTTTATTTAGCTGGAGTGCTGGTCACCCTGCTCCGGTTTTATATTTATTTGAAATTCCACGCCTGGTGCAAGATAATCCTGAGTTATTAGCCATTGTTAAACCATTACATATTTATATTTCATGGTTTGCTGGTTTACTTATTGTTGGACATGTACTTGCAGCTTTAAAACATCACTTTGTAGATAAAGACAATGTTTTAAACAGTATGACCAAACAACCTAAATAAATTCAATGTTAAAAAAACCGCCTATCACAGGCGGTTTTTTTTATTTAGATTTTCTGGATTTCTGAAATCCACTTTTGTTTCTCTTCATCTGAAATGAAAGAGGCTTCAAAAGAGTTAATTGCGAGTTGCTTCAACTCATCATTGGTTAAATCTAATGCCTGTTGAATGGCAAAGAAATTATCATTCATATAACCACCGAAATATGAAGGATCATCTGAGTTAACAGTCACGTGTACGCCTTTTTGTAAAAGACGGCGGATATTGTGATCTCTCATATCCTTAACAACACATAGCTTTAAGTTACTTAAAGGACAAACCGTTAATGGCATTTTTTCATTAATTAAACGAGCCATTAATTGTTCGTCTTCTTCAGAACGCACGCCGTGGTCAATACGGTTTACTTTGAGCAGGTCTAAAGCCTCCCACACATATTCAGGTGGACCTTCCTCACCTGCGTGAGCCACGATTAAGAAGCCTTCTTCACGCGCTTTAGCAAAAACACGTTCAAATTTAGCTGGTGGATGGCCTACTTCACTTGAATCAAGTCCTACAGCGATAATATCTTGTTTAAACGGTAAAGCTTGCTCAAGCGTTTCAAATGCAGCTTCTTCGCTTAAATGACGTAAGAAACACATGATCAGCTGAGAACTGATACCAAATTTGGCTTTTGCGTCAGCACATGCACGTTTAAGCCCATTGATCACCGTTGCAAAAGCAATACCACGGTCAGTATGAGTTTGCGGATCGAAGAACATTTCTGTATGAACGACACGATCTTCTGCACACTTTTCAAAATATGCCCATGCTAAGTCGTAGAAATCTTGCTCATGAACAAGAACATTTGCGCCAGCATAGTAAATATCTAAAAATGATTGAAGATTATGAAAGTTATAAGCTTGCTTTACTTCTTCAACAGATTTGTAAGGAATCTGAATCTGATTACGCTGTGCAATGGCAAACATTAATTCAGGTTCAAAGGTCCCTTCAATATGCACATGCAACTCGGCTTTTGGTAAGGCCTGAATCAGCTCTACTTGATTCATATTAACTCCACATCTAAAGAAAAAAGGGTGTGGTAAGCACACCCTTCTATAATTTCCTTCTTATATCCCTATCACTAAAATAGTTCTAGAAGGAAATTATAAACAATCGTATTAACCGCCAAAGGCGATGAATTTAAATACCCAAAGGGCAGCAATAATCCACACCATGTATGGAACAGTTTTTGCCTTACCCGTAAATAATTTAACTAATGCATAGCTGATAAAGCCCATTGCAATACCATCTGCAATTGAGTAAGCAAATGGCATAAATACAATCGTTAAAAAGGCTGGTACAGCTTCTGTAATATCATCCCAATCGATGTGAGTGATCCCTTGGATCATCAATACACCAATGAACAATAAAGCGGGTGCTGTTGCAAAACCCGGCACAGATTGAGCAAGAGGTGCCAAGAATAAACAGCAAATAAATAAGAAAGCGACAACTACCGCGGTTAAACCTGTACGTCCACCTGCTGCTACACCTGAAGCCGATTCAATATATGGCGTAGTTGATGAGGTACCTAATGCAGCACCAGCAACGATTGCAGTAGAGTCAGCAAATAGCGCTTTTTTCAAACGTGGCAATTTACCGTCTTGTAAAAGGCCCGCACGGTGTGAAACGCCAACCAAAGTACCCGTACTGTCAAACAAGTCAACAATAAAGAATACAAAGATGACACCAACCATACTTGCGGTAAACAACCCTTCAAAGTCCATTTGCATGAATGTTGGCGCAATTGAAGGAATTTCACCAACCACACCCTTAAATTCATTTAGACCTAAAGCTGTGGCAATTGCTGTAACGACTAAAATACTAATAATAATCGCACCGCGGACTTTAAGCTGATGCAAAATTACGATAAGTAAAAAGCCAAATAAAGCTAATAATACAGTAGGTTGTTTAATATCGCCCAAACCGACCAATGTTGCTTGGTTCGCGACAATAATTCCGGCATTTTTTAACGCAATGAGCGCAAGGAATAAACCAATACCGCCACCTATCGCAAATTTAAGCGACATCGGGATTGCATTGACAATCGCCTCACGAATTTTAAAGAAACTAATCGCAAGGAATACCACACCTGAAACAAAAACAGCAGCTAAAGCTGTCTGCCATGGCACTCCCATACCCATACAAACCGAATAGGTAAAATAAGCATTAAGCCCCATACCGGGTGCCAAGGCGATTGGATAATTAGCAATAATACCCATCACTAAGCAACCGATTGCTGCTGCCAAACAGGTCGCAACGAATACGGCGCCATGATCCATGCCGGTTTCAGATAAAATGAGTGGATTGACAATGATGATGTAGCACATTGTTAAAAATGTAGTTACACCAGCAAGAACTTCTGTTCGAAACGTGGTTTTATTGTCGCTTAACTTAAATAAACGCTCTAACCACCCTGCCGAAGAATTGGGCGCCGCCATAAGTAGCCTCTATGCAAAATCTGAGCTGTGGAATATGTACTTCTATGTAGGTATCTGAGCAATCTTGTTTTTCTGTTCAGATCTCTAGACAAAAATCTTAAATAGACGAAGCAACAAATATGCCACTCATTTGATTTCTGCTGTCATACACAGAAAATAGCCACAGCCCCTCTTGAAACACAAAAAAGCTGCATAACCCCTATGCAGCTTTTTTACTATACGTTCAATAAGTTTAACAGATTCAACAGCAACATGATCAAAATTTATGAAAAGATATGATCAATGGCACACTTTTTAAAGCAAATCACAATCGCCACTGTGCTTAGAAAAAAACTTTTTTATCACTGATATATTTTTGCAAATTATATGAAGCTAAATTGCTATGACTAACACGGTTAGGATTACGTTCGATGGTCTGCAAATTTTTTTCAGCTTCTTGAATGATCCTCATGAGCTCTTGATGTCTTTTATTTTGGGTATCTAAATATGCCCAATACCCTAATACAAATACAATACTCACGCATAACACTATTAATACTTTATTGATCATTATTATTATCTCTATGTTTTTAATGTTAATGATCTTAACAAAAAAAAATAAGGTTGTGAATACTTTCACATTTATTTACAATAATTATCAACTACACAAGTTATTGATATAAAAATGTTTTCCAATATACAATTTAAAAAATTGATTAAAAAGAAAACTTTTCACTTAAAAATTCATTTTTAAAAATAGCTATATTATTTTAAATGAAAATTATATAGACTGCTTGGCCCATTTTTATTTTTAAGTATATTTAAATTTATCGTTTACTTTAACTTCATTATATTATTTATTGAATTTTCATATATTTCTTTCATTATTTAATAGTAAAAAGCCCACCTTCATCAATAAAGTGGGCTTTTATAAATTAATTAACCTGCGACTTCTTCAACTTTAGGTTTTACTTTTACAAGATCAGCTTCATAGATGACATCGTATTCTTCTAAATTTAAATGATGTAAACGCTGTTTAAGCTTTTTCAATGACCATGGCCATGCTGCAAAGTTACGACCATTTGCATCAAGGTAATAACTCTTACAACCACCACTATTGAATACTGTGGTTTGTAAATGCTTTTGTACAAGCTCATTATGCTTTTTAATTATTTCTGATTTTACAGAAAGTTTAGCAATACCTTTCGCTTTCATTTGCAATAAACCATCTACAATATATTGCAGTTGGGCTTCAGCAAGACCAATGAATGAGTCATAGACCAAGACATTTGGCCCTAGCATAAGAAATGCGTTCGGTACATTTTCAATATTGGTTCCTAAGTAAGCTTCCGGTGAGGAGTCTTTCCAGAGTTCTGCCAGACATTCCCCTTTTTCGTTATGTACCCGTTTACCAATGGGTGGATGAGACACTTCAAATCCAGTGCCCCAAATAATCACATCTACTTCGTGGCGTTCGCCATTAGCTGCAATCACCGTATTGCCTTCGACTTTAACCAGGCCATGTGGAATAAGTGTGGTATTCGGTGCTTGTAATGCTGGATAGTAGTTATTGGCAAATAAAATACGTTTACAGCCAATATCAAAATTAGGTGTTACGTTTTTACGTAAAACCGGATCTTTAATTTGTAACTTTAACAGTTGTTTCGCAGCAAAATTGACAGGTTTTAATGCTTTTGGGTTGCGTAAGCCAAAATTGATGACATTTAAGGCGCCTGCTACAGTCTGGCGCCAACTTGCCTGAATCGCTGGATATTTGGCAATAATTGATTTACTCAACTCACCCAAATCCGTATCCGGTTTTGGCAGCACCCAAGGGGCTGTACGTTGGAATACAAACAGTTCTTTGGCTTTAGGTTGAATTTGGGGCACAAACTGGATGGCAGATGCACCAGTACCAATCACAGCAATACGTTTTCCAGTTAAGTCATAATCATGGTTCCATTTCGCCGAATGGAACATTTCACCAGTAAAGGTATCTAAACCTTCAAGGCGTGGAATCTGCGCCTCAGTAATTGGGCCTGTAGCAAATAGAACTGTTTTAGTAATATATAAACCAGAGCTTGTCTCTAGTTTCCAGACATTTTTTACATTGTCCCATTCCGCTTTTAATAGTTCGGTATTGAATTCAATTAAGGACTCTATATCAAACTCACGACTAACATCTTCTAAATAACTTAAAATTTCCGGCTGACGTGCAAATAAATGGCTCCATTTTGCACTTGGAGCAAACGAGTAAGAGTATAGAGCCGAAGGTACATCACAACCACAGCCCGGATAGGTATTTTCACGCCAAGTACCACCAACGCGGCTTGCTTTTTCAATAATTTTAAAATTAGTTAGGCCTGCTTCATTTAGCTTAATTGCAGCAGCAAGACCAGAAATACCCGCACCGACAATAAAAGTGTCATAAATATGTGCAACTTCTTGGGTTTTACGGGTGCGTGTATTTGTTCTAGGTTTAGTGACCATAATTTTTCTGCCTATACAAAATTTTATTTAAATAACTGATACGAAAGCCCAAGGAACTTTGCATATAGCGTTGGAGATGTCCTTTTCATAAGCCAGAATAATTTGGCGTCGATCTGTGGCGTGGTGTAGAGCTGCCCACGATCTAATCGATTCAATGTTAAAGTTGCAACTGCATCGCTGGTCGTCATGGCATAGTTCATGAGTGCATGGTTTGCAAGCTTGGAATAACGCCCCGGAATACGACCATTTTTAATGATATTGGTTGGCACCAAAGTCGGGCAAAGTACATTGACTTTAATATTGAATTTGCGAAGCTCGGCTGAAAGGGTTTCGGATAATGCTAAAACACCCGCTTTCGTTACATTGTAGACACTCATTTCTGGTGCTGCGGTATACGACGCGGCAGAAGCCACATTAATGATTGCACCGTAACCTAGTTTTTTGAACTTTGGCACAAATGCATGACAACCATGAATAACACCCCACAGATTTACATGCATACACCATTTCCAGTCTTCCAAACTCATTTCATCAAATTTGCCACCTAGACCTACGCCAGCATTATTAATGATGAGTGTTACCGGATGATCAAGTAACTGCTCTGCTTGATCAGCCAAAGTCTGTACTTGTTCTGCTTGCCCAACATCGCACTGTACAGCAAATGCTTTTTGTCCCAACTGTTCAATTAACTTTACGGTTTCTTCAGCAGCTTCTAAATTAATATCTGCGCAGACTACGCTGCCACCACGTTTTGCCAGTTCAACTGCAAAGCTTCGTCCAATCCCACTGCCTGCCCCAGTTACGACCGCATATGCGTTTCGGCTCGGCTGGTCTTTCTTACCAAATAAAATCATAGTAAATCCTAAAAAATTTTAGGGAGACGGCAGTAATTGTCATATTACTGCCATGACCAATAGGCTTATGAAACTGCACGAACTGGTGGTGTAAATTCCTTCACAAAGTAAGGCGCAATTGCACCGCCCTCGTTAAGTAATTTCTTTTTGTAGTACTCCAGATATTCAGTCGTATCATGGTCATTTGGATGGAAGTCTGGACGTAAGTAATCAAAAATCTGACCAATGGTGCTACCAAATACGCCATCTTTTGGACTAAAAATTAAGTTGACGCCACGACGTGCATCTTTCCAAAATTTTCTGGTCAACAGTTCTTTTGGCTTACGCAGTAGAGGTACAAATAAAGTTGCTGTTGGAATAAGCCCTAAAATGGTAATGAAAGCCATTAAAAAGCCCGTTGCCCGTAACGGATAATTACCGTTTAAAACCTGATAGACGTCATAAGCAATATCTTTATGCTCAGATTCTTCAAGCATATGCCACATCCATAAGGCACGACTTTTGGCATCGTCGGTATAATAGAAATTCTTTTCATGCTTCATCATGTATTCGGCAAGTACCGCCGTAAAATGTTCAATACCCGCCATGAGTGAAAGCTTTAATGGCTGCGGGAATTTTAAGAACACATATTTAAAGAAGTTCTCACCCAAGAAACGATAAAAATCGACCGGATATTCCAGCTCTTTAATTGCATCATTGAACTCATTATGCAATTTTGAATGGATAGCTTCTTGACCAATCAGCGATGTAACACGCTGTTTTAAAATCGGATCTTGAATAAATTCACGGTGGTGACGAGCTGTTTCAATCACCAGATCTTCACCATAGGTCAAAAAAACCGAAAGCGTTGCAAAAAACAAAGTTGCAAACTGGTTGTTGACGTAAAACTCGATATCAATTTCTTTACCATCAAACCCGATATTTAAATGGCGAATTGGGATAGTTCCTTTATTTGAGAAATCTATCTTTTGATACTGAGCTATAACTGATTTAGGAGAAATAATATTTCGGATAGCTTGAGCGACCATTTTCGACACCCTATAAAATTTGTTAAATACAAGGCAGCGTCGAATCAAACAGTTAAAGTTGTCTTTGGATTATTTCTTGCAATCTTTAACTGCTCTAGAACAAAAATTTGCTCGAATACATCTGCCTTGCCATGTTTTATGAACTTAAATATTGTTAAGTTCACCAAATCAGATTAAATAGTGCGCTTGATATAACTCTCGAACAAGGACAAAAAAAGCCAACCCACATTGAAACTTTTTGCCAACTTAAATATTTTTGATAATTTCAAAGAACTTATATAACTAACTATTATTCATAATAATTTAAATAAAATACATTTGTCCTAAAATGATAAAAATATGGCTTTAAAAGATAAAAAATGAAATATTATGCCTACTTCGATAGAAATCTTATTTCAATATTTCAGCGTTCCAAAAATCACACTAAGCTTTCTATTTTCAGAGCTTTATTGCACAAATGAAAACGATAAACTGCATTCAGAGAAAAAAATTGAATGAGGATAATAAATCATGTTTGATATGCGTTTATCTCATGAGCGTGGTGCAGCACATCATGGCTGGTTACAGTCAAAACACACGTTTTCATTTGCAAATTATTGGGACCCGAAACAAGTTGGTTTTTCAGATTTACTTGTAATTAATGACGATACAGTTGCTCCATCAAAAGGCTTTGGTACTCACCCTCACCGTAACATGGAAATTATTTCTTATGTGCTTGAAGGTGCGTTAGAACATAAAGATTCAATGGGTACAGGTTCGGTTATTGTGCCTGGTGATATTCAGTTAATGAGCGCAGGCCGTGGGGTTGCACATAGTGAATTTAATCACTCTGCTCAAGAAAACGTGCACTTCTTGCAAATTTGGGTAGTTCCAAATGAAGTGAACACAACACCGGGCTATCAACAATTGCATATTTCCGAGGAAGACAAACGCGGCAAATTGCACTTGATGATTTCACCAAAAGGTGGCGAAAAAACTTTATCCATCAAACAAGATATTAATATTTATTCAGGTCTTTTTGATGGTGAAGAAACAGCAGAGTTTGCAATTCCTGAAGGTCGTTATGTTTACCTACATGTGGCAAAAGGCCGTATTGATGTAAACGGTAAAACCTTTAATACAGGTGATGCTGCGCGTATTCGTGATGGAGGCAAGTTATCATTTACCAATGGTGACAATGCTGAAATTCTGATTTTTGATATGCGTCCGGAAGAAATTCCAACCATGCCATAAATAGTAAAAACACCTGCGTAGAAGTATACGCAGGTGTTTTTTATCACATTTGAAAAACTAAAAATTATGATTGATCTTCTGAGCGTGCCATTTCAGTATTGATATAACTCATAATCATAGTGGTTAGCCCCTGCACCATTTCATCAAAACTAATAAATGGGTTGGGTAAAATAAGATGTCTTGCAACATTAAAAATACCGCTATTAATACAAATATAGGTAATTACAGGTAAGTTATTAATTTTTAAATATTTAGGATTATGCATCATATACTTCATGATGACTTCCATTAAAGCCTGTTCAATTTTTGGAATATATTTATCGTATTGCAACTCACCTGCATAACGTAAAACGGTTAAGTAACGGTCATTATTTTTCTTTAATAAATCACTGAACGTATAAAAAATCATTTCAATAACAGGTTCTAACTCCAACTCTAAAATTGTAGGAGTTAGCTCTTTAATCATGTCGAGAATTTCACTCACAAAGTAGTGATTCATCGCATCATAAATTTCTTCTTTGTTTTTAAAATACTCATAGAGTGACCCCACACTCACCCCTGCAATTTCTGCAATATGACGTGTAGTGGTACCACTTGGTCCATGCAATGCTACAGCAATAAAACCTGCTTCAATAATGGTATCGACAGTGACTTTGGCTCGTGCCTGACGGGGCTTTCGCGTAGACATATTTTCTTATAAATAATCCGAACATAAACTCAGATTAGCATGTAATTTAGCCCTACCCTAATAAAAAAAACAAAATCCGAATAGTTGTCAACTTTCATGAAATATTTCTTTTAAAACTACAATGAAACACAGTTATAAGTTCTTTTATGTTTGAGTATTTCTTTTTAATCACATTAAAATATTTAAATAAAAATCAATATATTAATAAACTTTAAAACTAATTTTTTATTTTATAAAAACATGAAACTTTAGGTTTAGAAACTTGAAAAGTTACCCGAATTGAATCCGAACATAAACTCAGATTAACATGAAAAAATCTAAAAAGAGGTTGAGCCGTTTTACTGAACTTTCCTCTTTTTCCCGTTATTCAGTCAAATAATCACACAAATAACGGAGCAACATCACCGTAGTCAGTAAGCAGAGAAAACTGCTTTTTGAAAATGGAATTTACAGTGTCCTGTTGCAAATCAAAGCTTTTGGTTTTCGACGTAGCCGCACTATCACTGATTGATCTGAAGGTGTCACCATGATCTCGACCACAGTTAAAAAATCACTAAACAAAATTAAATTTTACCGTGAAATCGAGTTACCGGATTTTGCCAGTAAAAAATCCATCCCAATCCGTCATTTAAATATCGGATTTGAAGGTAAAGAGATTGATGTTGAATTCTATATGAACAATCAATTTGCCACGATGTTTTTTGCTACGCTTTCAGTATTTCTGACTTATGGTGAAGATCTGGTGATTGAAACAGCTCGTCATCACCGTGAATTTATTCAAGACCCAGTTTTAAAACAGCGTGTTACTTCATTGATTGGACAAGAGGCAATTCACTCTAAGTTGCACAATGAATATAACGATGCACTTAAAGATGTTGAATACCCTGTCGATTTATACCGTTTCTTGGGCGAAAACTTCTTTAAATATGTGTTTTTGAAATTTCCGCAACCGCTTAAATTATCGATGATGGCTGGTATTGAGCATTTTACTGCGGTACTTGCCGAATACATGATGAAGCACGAAAAGAATTTCTACTATTCAGATGATGCAAAAAGCCGTGCTTTATGGATGTGGCATATGCTTGAAGAATCTGAGCATAAAGATATTGCTTATGATGTATATCAATTACTCAATGGTAGCTACCCACTACGAGCTTCTGGCTTCTTCTTAGCTTTCTTTACTATTTTAGGTTTAATCCCAGCAACTACCTTGTTTATTCCGGTTTTAAGAAAACCGCAGGAAATGTTGACTAGAAAATTCTGGAAAGACGCGCGCCGTGGTGTAGGACTTATTTTTGGTCCAAAAGATGGTGTATTCGGTAGCACCATTGGCCAGATTTTCGATTATTTACGTCCTGACTTCCATCCAAATGACCATGACACGACCGAATATCTGGAGTACTACAAAGACAAATTACTCAAAGAAGGCGGCGCGATTGCACCTTACTTTGTGAAGGAATTTACCCCACCTGTACGCTTGTCATAACTGGCTTGCAACCAGCCATTACTTAATGGCTGGTTTTCCTTAAATCTATTTCGGGATGAATCATGATTTTATTTGGCAAAAAGAAAGTTAAACCAAGCCAAAAAGCTTATGCCGTCGTGACGGGTGCGGGCAGCGGAATTGGACGAAGTTTTGCAATTGAACTGGCAAAACGTGGTGGCAGCGTAGTCTGCGCAGATATTAATTTAGAAGCTGCTGAAGAAACTGTAACATTGCTTGAACAACAGGGTGCAAAAGCATTTGCAATGCATTGTGACGTAGGCAACCCTGAACATGTCACAAATTTGGCTGAAACTGCTGAAATTTTACTTAGTCATCCGGTCACCCTTGTCATTAATAATGCGGGTGTAGGTTTGGGCGGTAAGTTTGACGAACTCAGCCTAGAAGACTGGAACTGGGTCATGAATATTAACCTATGGGGTGTTATTCATGGTTGTCATGCATTTGTGCCAAAGTTCAAAAAACTAGGTTACGGCGCAATTATTAATGTAGCTTCTGCGGCGTCTTATACCGCAGCACCAGAAATGACTGCCTATAACGTAACGAAAGCTGGAGTCCGTGCGTTGTCTGAAACACTTTCGGCTGAACTTCGCAAATTCAACATTAAAGTCAATGTGCTCTGCCCGACTTTGGTGCCTACCAATATCATTAAAAATGGTCGTATTCCGGGCCGTTATTCAAAACTTGCAGACCATGCGCTCATGAACTACGCACTCACCACAAGTGATGATGTAGCCGAACTCACACTTAACCGTCTTGATCAGGATGAGCTTTATACCATTCCTCAAATCGATGCGAAGTTGTTCTGGCTGATGAAACGTGCATCACCAAGTTTGTATACCAAGTTTCTTGGTACCTCTTACAAATTATTTAAATAAGAAATTTTATAGGTAGTACCCATATGACTGCTCAAATGAAAACAAATGCATCAGCAAAAAAAGCTGTCAATTCACCTAACCATATTTACGATACCTTTATTGTCGGGGCTGGAATTTCCGGTATCGCCGCAGCGATTCGTCTCGACCAAGTTGGCTATACCAACTATAAAATTATTGAAAAAGCAGGACGTGTGGGTGGCACTTGGCGTGAAAACACCTATCCGGGCTGTGGCTGCGATGTACCGTCGGCTTTGTATTCTTATTCGTTTGCGCCTAGTGCAAAATGGAGTCACTTATTTGCACGTCAGCCGGAAATCTTAAGTTACTTAGAAGATGTAAGTAACGAGTTTAATATCACGTCTAAAATTGAGTTTAACAACGAACTACTCAATGCTGCTTGGGATGAATCACGCCATTTGTGGGTACTTGATACAACTACTGGTCAATATCTATCGCGAACTGTTATTTTTGCAACAGGCCCAATTACCGAAGCCCAGATTCCACGTCTTGAAGGTTTGGATACCTTTACAGGTGAAATGTTCCATTCAGCGAAATGGAACCATGATTATGACTTAACTGGAAAACGCATTGCTGTAATTGGTACAGGTGCATCTGCCATCCAGTTTGTGCCCCAAATTCAACCTAAAGCCAAAGAGCTATTTGTGTTCCAACGTACGGCTCCTTGGGTACTGCCAAAACCGGATACGGATTTGGGTGAGTTTAGTAAATCAATTATTGCCAAATATCCAGCGATTCAGGCAAGTTGGCGTAAAAGTGTAGCGCTAACCCTCAATGCGATTAATTTTGGTTTACGTAACCCACTTGCACTAAAACCAGTAAATGTACTCGGCAAGCAATTACTTAAACTTCAAATTGCAGACCCTGAGTTACGTAAAAACGTAACGCCTAATTTTGATATTGGCTGTAAACGTATTTTGTTTGCTAACAATTACTACCCTGCACTACAAGCACCAAATACCACGCTTATTCCACATGGCCTGGTTAAAGTCGAAGGCAATACGGTGATTGCAGCTAATGGCGAACGCCATGAAGTTGATGTGATTATTTGGGGCACAGGTTTTGAAGTATCTCACCCACCAATCGGCAAACGTGTGTTTAATGAAAAAGGCCAACGTTTAAATGATTTGTGGAAAAATAGTTCACCGGAAGCTTACTTAGGAACCAACATTGAAAATGTACCAAATGCATTCTTAGTATTGGGACCAAACGTACTGGTTTATGACTCATTTATTGGTTTGGCAGAAGCACAGCTCGACTATATCGTAGATGGCTTGCTAAAAATTAAAAACAAAGGAATTAGCAAGTTAAATGTTAAGGCTGATGTGATTAAAAAGCACAATGACTTAGTGCAAAAACACTTACAAACAACTGTATTCAATAGTGGTGGCTGTAAGAGTTATTACCTTGACGCTAACGGTCGCAACTTTGCAGCATGGCCGTGGTCATTGAAAAAGCTTAAACAACGTTTGAAAAAACTAGATTTGAAGGATTATGAAGTTACATATCAAATGTCAAAGACACATTAATTTGTAAATTTGACCAAATCAGTTGTAAGGAATGGGCAGTGTATTTTAGATTTTCATGAAATACACTGCCTTCTTCATTCAATCTTCAAGAAATAAAAGAACAGGTTAAAGATGAAAGAAGGTCAATCAAGTCGTACTGCCGAAGCCGCTGCTGCTTTACGTGCGAATCACTTTAAAAATACGACAAACCCTGTATTTTCAGATCCCTATGCTTTTGAAATGACCAGTAAAGGTTGGAAAAAGCTTTTATCTATACCACTCATTGTTAAATTAATGAATTCACCCATTTTAAACCGTACCTTAGGTTTATTGAGTGGGCAGGTTGTCGGTCGATCACGTTATGCCGAGGACTTACTTAATCAAGCTGTTCAACACAATATTGAGCAATATGTTTTGGTTGGAGCGGGTTTAGACTCTTTTGTGCTCCGAAAATCACAGTATTATCCAACTTTAAAAATTTTTGAGGTTGACCATCCTGATACTCAGACTGCCAAACAATCTAAACTCAAAAAATTAGGCGAACTCCCTTCTACTGTTGAATTTGTTTCTATTAACTTTGAGAAAGAATCTATCTCTGAGGCGCTTGCCCGAAGTCGCTATATACGAAAAGCTCCGGCTTTCTTTTCTTGGCTGGGCACCACTCATTATTTAAAGCCGGAAACTACGCTGCAAACTTTAAAAAGTATTGCTGAATTTGCTGCAAACGGCAGCGAAGTGGTACTCGACTATTCGACCGATTTTCAGGAATTAAAAGGTATTGAGCGACTCGGGAGTATGGGCGTTGCACAGTTTACCCATTTGCTGAAAGAACCTTTACTAGGTCAATTTAAACCTTCAGATTTACATCAGGCGGTTGAAAAAATGGGTTTTGAAGTAGTCGAAGACTTGTCTGGTGAAGCTATTACTGAACGTTATTTTTATAACCGTGCCGACAATATACGCCATACATCGGCAACACGTTTGCTACATTTGCGTTTAAAGAAATAAAGATACTTTGACTATTGGCTATTTAACCGCATGGCATGAGGTGTTTTCCCATGCCATCTTTTATAAGCATGAATAAAACTGGCAGGTTCGGCATAACCTAACCATTCGGCAATTTGCTCAACAGAAGCTTTTGGTAATGCCAAATATTGCTCTGCTAAGACCTGTCTAACCTCTTCACGAATCTGGATAAAAGTCATTCCTTCCGATGCCAAGTGACGGCGCAGGGTTCTTATATTTAAATGCAGTCGATCAGCCACTATATCCATAGATGGCATTTCCCCACGCATACTCATCAGCTGCTGTTGCACTAAGGTTGTAAATTTATTTTGTGATTGGCGCTTTTCTAATATTTGACGACATTGTTCTTCTGCAGTGTGCAGAACCAACTCATTCGCCATAAGTAGCTTTTGATCTACTTTTTGCGGATCAAGAATCACAAAACTTTTAGCTGCACCAAATTCTGGCATGACCCCAAATAAATTCCGATAAGGCTCGGCATCACCTTTGGGTTGGAAAGAAAAAGCCAAATATTGGCAAAAATTATCCTGTACCAAATCTCGCTGTACCGTAATGAGTGCAGCGGCATCGCGTTCAATAATGAATTGACGCACTGAAGATGGAATATCTTGCTCATCAATTTCGATACGGATTCCTTGTGGTGTATCCGACACATCAAAGCGGGTAAAAGCAAAGGTTAAAGTAAAATAGGTTAAAGCCAGATCAAGTGCTTCACGAATGCTCGCACTACTCATCAGAGCCATGCCTAATGGCCCAAATGTGGTGAAATGATAGCGTGTGCCCACCTCTAAGCCTAATGTCGGTCTGTCTCCTAATTGCTCAACCAAGTTATGAATCAACTGTAATTCCTGATGGCCTGTCACCACCATATTAGGGTCAAGTAATTGTTGTTGGCTAAGCCCAGTCCCTTGCAAAATTGTCTGATAAGAGATGCCTGATTCCAGCGCGAAATCAGCCATTAACCGAACACTATGTACACTGCGTTCAAATGCCCATGCATACTTCACTGTATTGCTCAGAATGTCCTCGAATCACAATATTTTGTCCTCATCCATCCTCTAAATCAAGTTAATAAACGTCTATTCTGCATACAGGAAATTGCGATTTTTTCGCTCACTGTTTTTAAGGATTTTAGAGCAGCCTATGTTTAATTCGTCGTCTAATTCAAATAAAAATGTACGCATCGCCATTATTGGCACTGGCTTTGGTGGTCTAGGACTTGCCATTCGTCTCAAACAAGCAGGTTTTGAACAATTTACTCTATTTGAAAAAGCTGCCGATGTAGGTGGTGTCTGGCGTGACAACACTTATCCGGGCGCTGCATGTGATGTGCCGTCACATCTTTATTCTTTTTCTTTTGAACAGGAACTTGGTTGGAAAAATCGCTACGGGACATCTCAAGAGATTTATCAATATTTACGTCACTGTGCCGATAAATATGATCTTCGCCCGCACACCAAATTTAATACTGAAATAGCCAGCGCCGAATTTGATGCACTGCAAGGTGTATGGCACATCCAAAGTACAACTGGTGAACAGTTTGAAGCTGAATTTCTGGTTGGTGCTGTAGGCCAACTTAACCGCCCAGCCTATCCAAAACTTAAAGGCATTGAAAACTTTAAGGGTAAGGCATTTCACTCAGCGCGTTGGGACCATGACTATGACTTAACTGGTAAACGTGTTGCAGTCATTGGCACAGGCGCAAGCGCGATTCAGTTTGTACCTGAAATTGCAAAACAAGTGGCTCACCTAGACGTTTATCAACGCTCAGCGCCTTATGTTATTCCAAAACCGGATCGGGTTTACCAACCTTTAGAGAAAAAAGCTTTCCGTAAACTGCCGATCTTGCAAAGTCTAGACCGTGCCTTGCAATATGGTCATCATGAAATTCGCCTACTTGCTTTTACAACTTCACTTAATGAAATGCCTTTGGTGGAATACTATTCCAGCGCCACATTCGAAAAGTTGTTAAAGATGGGAAGTTACGCCATCGTTTAATGCCGGACTATCCAATTGGTTGTAAACGTATTTTAATCTCTAACCACTGGTATGAAACGCTGACCCAACCTCATGTTGATGTGATTGATACAGGTATTCAAGAAATTACTGAACATGGCATTTTAGACACGGAAGGAAAGCTGCGTGAAGTTGATGCCATTATTTACGGTACAGGTTTTACGGCGACTGAATTTATGGCGCCAATGCAAATTACTGGACTTGATGGGCGTACATTAAAAGACACATGGAAAGATGGTGCTGAGGCTTATTTAGGCCTAACAGTAAACGGATTCCCTAACTTCTTTATGTTGTATGGACCAAATACCAACCTCGGGCATAACTCAATCGTCTATATGATTGAAAGTCAGGTGAATTATATTTTAGATGCACTGCGCACTACTTTGAAAAATAACCTGCTGTTCACCAACATTCGTGCCGAAATTCAACACGAGTTTAATCAAAATATTCAGGAAAAAATGAAAAAAACGGTGTGGGCGCAAGGCTGTACCAGTTGGTATCAAACTGCTGATGGCAAAAATACCAATAACTGGCCAGGTTTTACCCTTGAATATCGCCAACGCACTCGTCGCTTTGACATTGAAAACTACACTCAGGTGTCGGCTATTTCTTAAATACGCTTCGCCATAGGAAATGAGAAAAATAAACGGAGAATTTTATGAAGTCTTTTAAAAATAAAGTCGCAGCTGTGACAGGTGCGGGTTCAGGTATTGGTCAAGCAATTGCAATCGCCCTCGCCAAACAAGGCTGTCATCTGGCACTTTCTGATATTAGTGAAACCGGGTTAGCCAAAACAGTCGAGCTATTAGCGCCCTATTCTGTCAAAGTCACCACTCAAAAAGTTGATGTGGCTAAACGTGATGAAGTTGCAACTTGGGCAAAGGCAGTAGTAGATGAGCATGGCCAAGTTAACCTGATTTTTAATAATGCTGGTGTCGCAATAGGTAGCACGGCTGAAGGTGTGAGCTACGAAGATCTTGAATGGCTCATTGGTATTAATTTTTGGGGCGTGGTTTATGGCACCAAAGAATTTTTACCTTATTTAAAGCAAAGTGGTGATGGGCATATTATTAATATTTCCAGTATGTTTGGTTTAACAGCTCAACCGACCCAAAGTGCTTATAACGCCAGTAAATTTGCCGTTCGTGGTTTTACTGAATCATTACGCCAAGAACTTGATATGCAAAATGCTGGTGTGAGCGCGACTTGTGTGCATCCGGGTGGTATTCGCACCAATATTGCCAAAGCTGCACGTATGAATAATAGCGTCCAGTCTTTAGGAATGGACCCGCTAAAAAGCCAAGATGCTTTCGATAAATTACTTCGCACCCCTGCTGATGATGCAGCTCAACAAATTTTGGAAGCTGTTCGTAAGGACCGTCGTCGTTTACTTATTGGCGCCGATGCAAAAGCCGTTGATGTAATTCAGCGTATTCTGCCGCAAGGCTACCAAAAGATCTTTGCAGCCGCGACTGCTTGGCAAACTCGCCTACTCAACAAATCAGCAAAATAAAAATAGTGGTCAGCATGCTCTTAATTTTAGGAGATGCTGACTAATCTCACATGCTTAGTATGAGTCCTTATTATGAAGCAACTTCTTGCATGGACCATCCGTACCACACTACGTCCAGCTTTATCCCCTAAAACACCACTAAAGCTACAACGTTTTTGTAGTGATGCAGCCAGTGCTATTGTGCTTGGGCCTCGTGGTTATCAAACAAAAAAGCAAATAATTGCTCAAGTTCCTACACTTCATATTCTGCCTAAGACCATTAAGTCAGGTCTCGGTATTTTGTATTTACATGGTGGTGGCTATGTCGTGGGCAGTAGCAAAAGCCACGCTAAACTTGCCGCTCAGATCGGACATGTAGCTCAAGCACAAGTCTGGTTACCTGAATATCGTCTGGCCCCAGAACACCCAAGCCCTGCTGCTATTGAAGATAGCATTGCAGTCTATAAAACTTTACTTGCTTACGGACAAGACCCTAAAAAACTTGTAATTGCGGGTGACTCCGCTGGCGGCGGACTGAGCTTAAGCACCGTAATTGCCTTACGAGACACAGGTTTACCTTTACCAGCGGCGTTAGTTTTACTTTCGCCATGGGTTGACTTAAGTCTTTCAGGAAACACAATAAAAACTCATGCTGCTCAAGATGCAATGCTCTCCGAAGGCTGGTTAGCTTGGTGTGCAAAAAACTATTGCGGCCAAAAATCGGCAACCGATCCAACGTGTTCCCCACTTTATGCTGACTTAACCGGATTACCGCCGGTTCTGATCCATGTCGGTACCGAAGAAGTTTTATTAGACGATGCAAAACGCCTTGCTGAACAGACTGAAAAATACGGCATTCCGACGAACTTAAAGCTTTATGACCAAGTCGGACATGTTTTTCAATTTCATGCAGGTATACTAAAGGAATCTAATGACTCCATTGAGCGCATTGGGCAATTCATTGATAAACATACAGAGTCAATATAAAAAATATCATTAGACAGGAGCCTTCATCATGACAATAAACAATTATGACTATGATTACCTGATTATTGGTTCAGGCTTTGGTGGTAGTGTTTCTGCTTGCCGTTTAACTGAAAAAGGCTACTCGGTTGCCGTAATGGAAATGGGGCGACGCTGGAAAGCTGAAGATTTTGCTAAAAACAACTGGAATACCCGCCGCTGGATTTGGCGTCCGGGCATGAAACTTTTCGGTTATTTCAACATGCGTTTTTTTCGCCATGTCACCATTATTTGCGGTAATGCCGTAGGTGGCGGTTCAATTACCTATGCCAATACCCTACTGGTTCCACCTGAACATATTTGGGATGAAGGCACATGGGCAGATGCCGCGGACTGGAAAAATGAAATGCCTCAGCACTATGCTGAAGCAGAACGTATGCTTGGCGTGACTGATAATAAAATTTTCGGCCCTGCCGACCACATGCTAAAGAAAATGGGTGAAGCAGTCGGTGTTGGCCATACATTTAAACCCACTCGTGTTGCAACGTTTTTTCCACCCGAAGGTGAAGAAGGTGGCAAGACCTACCCCGACCCTTATTTTAACGGCGAAGGTCCAGACCGTGGCACTTGTACCGCATGTGGCGGTTGTATGACGGGTTGTAAACACAACGCAAAAAATACATTAGATAAAAACTATTTGTACTTTGCCGAAAAAAATGGCGCCAAGGTTTATGAAGAAACCAAAGTAGTTGATGTTAAACCACTCACTGGTAAAGCCGATGGCAGCGATGGTTATGAAGTCACGACTGAATGTTCAAGCTCATGGTTTAACAAACAACGTCGTACGTGGCGAGTTCGTAATGTGATTTTCTCGGCATCTTCTTTAGGCACACAAGAGATGTTGTTCCGTTTAAAACAGTCTGGTTCTTTGCCAAATATATCTGATGATTTGGGTAATCGGGTTCGTACCAAT
The DNA here is from genome assembly GCF_033599315.1 of Acinetobacter sp. OYA S30. Lineage (NCBI taxonomy): Bacteria > Pseudomonadati > Pseudomonadota > Gammaproteobacteria > Moraxellales > Moraxellaceae > Acinetobacter > Acinetobacter sp. OYA S30. The sequence continues at coordinate 68,248 of NZ_JAWVAV010000013.1, read as the reverse complement.
GCCGAGTCGATTTTAGGTGTTCGCTTTTTTGGTAAAGATGTCGACATGAGTAAAGGTGTTGCTATTGGTTCAAGTATTTACATTGACCATGACACTCACATTGAAGCGACTCGCTACCAAAGTGGCTCAGATGCCATGGGCCTTATGTGTACTTACATGGCTAAAGGCAAACCGGGTTGGACGCGTATTTTCTTTTGGTTATGGGCACTCATTTGCCATCCATTTATTTTCCTTCGCATGAGTAATCCTGTCAGTTTTGCACGTCAAACCTTAATTTTCCTTGTCATGCAAACTGCAGATGCGTCCATTAACATGCGCTTGAAACGTAACTGGTTCTGGCCTTTTGGTAAGGTGTTATCGAGCGAGGGTAAAAAGCTACCTGTTTATATTCCGCAGGCCAATGCATTTACCGAAAAAGTTGCCAAAATGTTTAATGGCCACCCCATGACGACCATTACCGAAATTTTGTTTAACGTACCTTTTACAGCTCACTGTATGGGTGGTTGTGCAATTGCTTCAAGTCCAGAGCGTGGGGTGGTAGATGGACAAAATCGGGTGTTTAACTATAAAAACTTATATGTTGTAGATGGTTCAATGCTAGGTGCAAATTTGGGGGTTAACCCAAGTCTCACCATTACAGCTCTAGCAGAACGTGCAATGTCTTATATTCCGGCTAAACATACTTTAGAAGAACAAGCTTATACTCAAACTCAGGGTGAAGTTTTAGAAGCAACAAAAGTATCTGCTTAACCACATCCAAAAGCAGGTTAAAACCTCAAATAAAAGGTTTTAACCTGCTTTTTTAATATTTAAAATTTAAAGGTGTAATCGACATTCAAACGTGTTTCATTTGCCGAGTGGAAAGTCATATTCGTTGGCATGTCATTACGGTAGTGAGAAAAGCGAGCTCGCATTCCTAAGCCTTTTAACTTGCCTTCTGGAATTTTATAACTCAAATCAAACTCCAGCGAATCTTCTTTAAAACGCTGATCGCCATATTGCAGTAAATCAATATCTTCACCTTTAGCATAACGGGTCATAAAACGTAGTCCGTTTAATGAAACATCCCCTATCCACGTATTTTTAAAGTCATATTCATAACGAATCGAGTAGACTTTTTCGTCTTTATTTGAGTAGTCCGAACTCATAAAATCAAGCACAACCGGACTTTCAGTTCCCGACAAAAATGGCAGACCAGTCGAGCCAAACGACTGCATGTAGCCAAAAGAAACCGTATGATTTTGATAGTTCAAACCAAATAAGCCACTAATATGTCGGTTATCGACCTCTCCTATTTTTTTACTTCCAGTTTCTTCACTATTAAAAAACCGCACATCACTTAAAAAGTTAAGCTGGTCATTCAAAGGTTGTTTGCCGTTAAAGCCCAAAAATTGTTGCTGGTAAATGTCTTTGAGTTCAGCATGATAAGCACGTAAACGGTAATCTTTTAACTGATAACTTCCACCTAAAGTATAAAACGAGTCAGTGGTGGCAGCTTTGTTAAATCGATGATTGATATTGTCTGTTCCAACATCGGTATAATGAATTGAGTCCCGCTGACGTACTTCGTCGACATAAAAACCTTCGAGTTGAAGATTTGGAATTTCATTTGAAACAAAGCGGATACCACGATAAGTCTGAGGGAACAAACGCGCTGGCGATGAAAATATGGTCGGTAATTGAGGAACTAAATCGCCCACAAAAAGCTCATTTTTTCTAAATTTAGCCTTCCCCGTAATGCCAATTTTTCCATAATAATCATCACGCGAGTTATCGGTATTCACTGGTAATAAGCCACTACGCGCATAGTCATCAGCACGGTTTCCCATCAGGTTAAAACCTGCCATTGCCAGTACATCAACACCAAACCCAACCGTACCTTCAGTATAACCAGACTGTCCTTTAAAAATTAAACCCTGCGCCCAATCTCTGGCTGCTGTATAAGGATAGGGATCTTTTTTATAGTCTCGGTCAAAGTAAAAATTACGTAGTGTCAGCTCAGCTTTACTGTCTGCAATAAGCTCGGCATGCACAACTTGACTAAATAATGGGCACAAGCATACCCCCACCCACAATGGTGTCTTTTTCATTTTTTATCTCAACTATTTAATTTTTAATGGATTAAGGTGCTGTTTTAAGTGAGAAGTTTTGCTCTTTTTGACTGCGGTAAAAAGCACTACCCAAACTTAAAATCAGGAAAATAGCCAAAATAAACACCACGCCGTAATAAGCATATAGCGTTGCGGGTGCTATCCCTTTATCCAGAAAAATGCCTGCGACCGTTGGCGATAAAATTGCTCCAATTCGTCCAAAACCAATTGCATAGCCCACGCCGCGACTACGGATTTCAGCATCATAAATTGTTGGAGAAATCGAATATAAACCTGCCACACAGCCATTAATGAGTGTGCCAAGCAATAACCCCACCATGAGTGCAATGCTGACTTGAGCGGAGACTGCGACAAATAGGAAAACACATGCCGAGGTTAGCCCTAAAAACAAACTTAAGGCATAGAAAATTTTCATACGTGAAGCAAGTAAACCAATAATGGCTGCTCCGAAAATACCACCAATACTAATTAAAATACCGGTACTTACGCCTTGTTCAGGCGACATTCCCATTGAAATCAGAATTTTTGGTGTCCAGCTCATGACAAAGTAAAAGCCAAACATCACTAAAAAGAATGCAAACCAAAGGCAAAGTGTCTGGAACCCCTGCTGCCCTGAAAATAATTTACCAATATCACCTGTATTTTTTTGATTATTCTTGCCGTAATAAGGTAAGGCTTTTAAAGCAGTTAAACCCATACGATTTACTGTTGCGTTAATACGTTCTAGTGCCTGTTTTGGTCTTTTCGCCAACAAATAATCTAAAGATTCAGGTAATAACCATGCACTAATCAGTAACATCACTATGGTTGTGATGCCCCCTGCCAAAAAGATTGAACGCCAACCTAAATGCTCAATCAATGCTAGTGAGAGTACTCCGCCCAGTGTCGCACCAATGCCATAACCTGTAGACATTAAACTCACTGCGAGACTGCGCCAGCGTGCATTGGCATATTCACTTGCCAAGACATTACTACTCGCAAGAATCCCACCTACCCCAATTCCGGTAATAAACCGAAGTGCGGCCAACATGCCATGACTTTGTACTAAAGCACAGCCCAACATGCTAAGACCTGCAATCACAAGACAAACCAAGATGAGTAAACGACGACCGATTTTATCGGCTAAAGGTGCGAGAAAAATTGAACCGGCAGCCATCCCAAAAAGACCTGAACTCAGCAATAAGCCAATTTGTGCGCCTGAAAGTGACCATTCTGCTGACACGGATGGCGCGGTAAAAGCCATTACCATCACGTCAAAGCCATCAATAATATTGAGACAAATACAAATCAAAATGATGAACCATTGATAACGGCTCATTTTATTGTGATTAATCTCACTTAGAACATCTCTTTCCATTTGTGCATCTCCCAATGTGGATAAGAGATACACACGACATTGCTAATATGAGCGATTGGGTGGTTATGCATATCCGTATCCATCATGACCTAGAGGAATATTTGTTTTTTGAGCATCCTGCTCTTTTTCTATACTGAATATTTGGATCCAAAAAATCAACTAAAATTATAAATTGATTATTAAAACATCTATAAACATATAAATTATATAAGTATAAAATTATTAAAAACATAAAATTAGATTGTTTGAATATTTTTATGGATCCACAATAAAAAATCTATTATGATCGATTCCAGAGCATTTTTTAGCCAAAAAAGCTCTGTTCATTTCCATGGAATGCAAGATGCATTTATAAAACTTCAAAGGATTGTTGTTATGAAACTCAAAAGAGTAAGCCAGCTTACATTGGGACTTTTTTTTGCCAGTCAATTGTTTTACACAGCGCAAGCAGCATCTCCAAAAAATCAACAACCACCGAATATCATGATTATTTTGGCCGATGATCTTGGATTTTCAGACATTAGTGCCTATGGCAGTGAGATTAAAACACCTCATATTGACAGCCTGTTAAAGCAAGGAAAAATGCTTTTCAATTTTCATGCTTCATCAATGTGTTCACCTACTCGTGCACAGCTTATGACAGGTGCAGATAACCACTTGGTGGGTTTAGGTGCCATGTATGAAACTTCTAAACGACAAGAAAAATTGGTTGGGGCCGATAGCCCACGTGCACTCCTTAAAATTGATGGATATTCAGGCCATTTAACGCAAAATGCGTATACACTCGCAGAGATTTTAAAGACTAAAGATTATTACACCTTCATGGTCGGTAAATGGCATTTAGGCTATGCTCCCGACCAAAATCCTAAAGCCCGTGGTTTTGACCAATCTTTTGCCCTGCTCGATGGCTTTGATTTACACTTTAAAGACCAACCTAAGAACTATCCGCGCAACACTCAATACACAGAAAATGGTCAAAAGGTCACACTGCCTGACAACTACTATTCAACCGATTTTTTTACACAAAAAGCGTTTGAGTACTTAGACAAAAATAAAGCGCAGAAACCATTTTTTGCCTACCTCGCCTATACCGCTCCACACTGGCCAATACAGGCACCTGCTCACTATAGAGATTTATACAAAGGTAAATACAATCAAGGCTATGATGCGATTCGCAAACAACGCTTTGAACGTCAAAAGAAATTAGGATTAATTCCTACAAACGCAGAATACCCAACTGAAAGTGGTAATCAGGCTTTAGGCACTAAAAGCTGGAATGAACTCACCCCACAAGAGCGCAAATATGAAGCACGTAAAATGGAAGTTTATGCGGGCATGGTCACCCAGTTAGACGACCGCGTAGGCGATGTCATTCAATATCTTAAAAAGCATCATTTATATGACAACACTTTGATAGTATTTATGTCAGATAACGGTGCTGAAGGTGGTGATCATAATTTCCCAATGGGTGATGCCGACAATCGCTATGAAAATATAGGCAACGCCAGCTCATATGTTTATATGGGACCACGATGGGCCGAAGTCAGCAGTACACCATTCACCTATTGGAAATCAGCTGCTTCGGAAGGTGGAGTACGTGTTCCATTTATTGTTAAATCGCCTGTACAAATTTCTAAACAACGTGGAATCAACATTAACTTTGCGACAGTAAGAGACATATTCCCAACCGTTATGGAACTAGCGGGTATTCAAAATAATCAAATCTATCCAGCTTCAAGCACTAAAATTAAACCGTCTGGTTTTAGCCTAATTCCTGCTTTTAAGGATAATACTGCCCGTATTCGCCCTGTTAATTATTATGACTTTAAAGAATTGCATGGCAGCCGCTACGCCAAAACTGACGAATGGAAACTTGTTGAAAACTCACCTTCTAAATTTAAAAGCCACGGTTGGGAACTCTACAATTTAAAAACAGATTTTAATGAGCAACATAATGTTTATGCAGAACATCCTGAGATCGTCAAAGTCTTAAATGATAAATATTTAAGATATGCCGTTGAAAATGGTGTTGTGGATTTTGAGCAATACAACAAAAAGTAGAGAAAACCAGATGAAACAAATCATGATGCTTTCATCGTTTCTCTTACTTGGTGCATGCCAAAAAACCACGCCTCAACTAGAACAGACCACCTTGCCCGACTTAGGCAGCAAAGCTAAATGTAATTCTTATTCGGGCCTTCCTTCGGGTTGGCCTAAAAACAAAGAAGCCGGCATGGTCAAGCTTCCGCAAGGAAAAATTGTTTTAGGCACCACACAAGGTTATGAAGATGAACGCCCATTAAACTTACAGGCAACTTCCGTTCCCGCTTTTTTAATTGATGCAACTGAAGTCACCAATGCTCAATTTCAAGAGTTTGTTAAACAAACGGGTTATGTCACCGATGCAGAAAAGCAAGGTGGTGCAGCTATGTTTGTACAACCAGATCATCCTGTTGAAGAACTACAATGGTGGCGATTTGAAAAAGGTGCCAATTGGAAACATCCATGGGGCCCAAACAACCCTAAACAACCAGCACCTCATGAGCCTGTTCGCATGGTGACATGGAATGATGCCTACGCTTATGCAAACTGGCTAGGTCATGACTTACCGACTGAGCTTGAGTGGGAATATGCCGCCAAAGGTTTTCAGCAAAATTCCGATATTGGCCCTACCCACGAAGGCCATATTGTAGCCAATTTCTGGCAAGGGGAATTTCCATACAAAAATGTTCAGGAAGATGGTTTTAAGGATGTAGCTCCTGTTGGTTGTTTTAGCAAAAACCCATTTGGCTTATACGACTTGATTGGCAATGTATGGGAATGGACGCAAACACCCTATACAGGTCCAAGAGATCATCATATGGGAGAACCATCGAAATATCGGCAAAGTCACGAACAGATTTTGCAATACACGATTAAAGGTGGGTCTTATTTATGCGCAACCAACTATTGCGCGCGTTATCGTGCTGCCGCGAGGCATCCACAAGAACTCGACCTTGCCACCAGCCATGTCGGATTTAGAACAGTAAAACGCTTTTAAACGGATTTAAAAATGAAGCATATTTTTATTTATGGGATTTTCTTCTCAGGGACGACCCTTGCCTGCTGTTTAGCTCATAGTGCAGTCGATGTCAATTTTCAAAATACACTCACACTAAAAACATTCAACTTCGACAGACAATATGAAAATGGGACCAGCCCCGATACTCATAGCTTGAGCCAAGGTCTGATTTATCGTGGCGACTGGTCAACCAAGCTTAATGAGGTTCATCTACACCTCAATCCAAGCATTCAATATGCTTATCGCCTAAGTAGCGACCAACATACCAATGATATGGTCATACCCTTTGACCCTAACACAAAAAAACAAGCACAAGACTACGTTAAATATGGCTTAGGAGCTGGAGTTGAATATCAAAACTTTCGCATGAATATAGGTGAAATTATTCCTGACTCACCACTTACCCCACAAGTCGACACACATCAATTACGAGTGAACTACAAAGGCTTGGAATTAAAATATAAGACACCACAACAAAATTTCGAGCTGGGTTTGATTAACCGTTATTCACCTAAAAATGAGGAGGACTACCACAAACTCGCCATATCAAAATATGAATCTGACGGACTCTATTTCTTTCAATGGGATGGCAAAACACCACGGTACCACTGGAAATTTTATAATGGTTACTTAACAGATCTCATCAATCAAAGTTACCTTGCTTTTGATTATCAATGGACAAAGCAGCACACCACAAAATTACGTGTGTTTCGCCACGACGATGTCGGTAAATCAAAGCTTGGTGAATATGACAATACATCCATAGGCGCTATGCATTTCATCAAACATGGCAACTTTACAACCGGAATTGGCTATCAAGAAAACTTTGGCAAAGATGGTATTCCAAAACTCGACAATATACCCATCCCGCATATGGTGAACTGGACCTTAGGTGCGTTTACCAAAGCAGATGAAAAGTCTTATCATTTCGTTGCCTCGTATGACTTTAAAGACTACATCAAGGGCCTAAAAGTGACCTATAAATATATTTATGGCGATTCATTTCAGACCATGAATCAAAATGATTTTGAGCAAGAAAGTGATGTGTTGATTCAGTACGACCTAAATGCTTGGGTTAAAAATCTTAAGTTTCTTTTCTTAAATATTAACTACGACACCAAACATGGCAAAAGTCTGGATGAACAGCGCATGATGCTTCACTATACGGTTAATTTCTAAATCTCTACACTCCCATAATGGCTTAACCATAGCCATTATGGATCCAAATAAACCAATAAAAAATTTCACCACAAAATTCCAAAGAAACGTAGAAGTCCTTAACAACAGTTAAAAAACAGACAAATCAACCAACTTTAAAGAACAATATTTTTGAATAAATATACTGCTTATCAATTGACCAATATTTTTATTTATTATAAATTGGATCCAATAAGTGATAAGGAGTCGTCACAAATGTTTATTAAAAATGCTTGGTATGTCGCTTGCCGTCCAGAAGAAATCCAAGATAAACCATTAGGTCGCACCATCTGTGGTGAAAAAATCGTTTTTTATCGTGGTAAAGAAAACCAAGTTGCAGCCGTTGAAGATTTTTGTCCGCATCGAGGTGCCCCACTCTCACTTGGCTATGTCGAAGATGGCAATCTTGTCTGTGGTTATCATGGCTTAGTCATGGGTTGTGACGGAAAGACCGTTTCAATGCCAGCCCAACGTGTAAATGGTTTCCCTTGCAACAAAGCATATGCAGTTGTTGAAAAGTTCGGCTTTATTTGGGTATGGCCAGGTGAAAAGGCTTTAGCAGATGAAGCAAAACTGCCAACTTTAGAATGGGCAGATCATCCTGAATGGAGCTATGGCGGAGGCTTGTTTCACATTCAGTGCGACTATCGCCTAATGATCGACAACCTAATGGATTTAACCCATGAGACCTATGTTCACTCAAGCAGTATTGGGCAAAAAGAAATTGATGAAGCTCTGCCAGTGACTAAAGTTGAGGGTGACCATGTCATTACCGAACGCTATATGGAAAATGTGATCGCACCTCCATTTTGGCAAATGGCCCTTCGCGGCAATCATTTAGCAGATGATGTATCTGTCGACCGTTGGCAACGTTGCCACTTCTTTGCGCCAAGTAATGTCCACATTGAAGTAGGTGTAGCGCATGCTGGACATGGTGGTTATCACGCACCGAAAGACAAAAAAGTTTCCTCAATCGTGGTCGATTTTATTACGCCGGAAACTGAAACATCACATTGGTATTTCTGGGGAATGGCACGTAACTTCCAGCCAGATAATGCTGAACTCACCGATCAAATTCGTGAAGGCCAAGGCAAAATCTTTACTGAAGATTTAGAAATGCTGGAGCAACAGCAGCAAAATATTTTAAACAATCCACATCGCAAGTTACTGATGCTCAACATCGACGCAGGCGGTGTCCAGTCTCGTAAGGTCATTGACCGACTACTTGCCGAAGAAAATAAAACACCTCCTGAAACGTCCACACAGAAGTTTCCAAACATTCGGATTATTTAAAGGAGCATGAACATGGACGTTATCATTCAAAAAATTCACCAGCTCACCCCGACCATTCGTGCATTTGAATTGGTTGCAGCAAATGGTACAGAGCTGCCGAGTTTTGAAGCAGGTGCACACATTGATGTGCATCTGAAAAATGGCCTCACTCGTCAGTATTCACTTTCAAACTGCTGCACTGAAAAACATCGTTATGTCATTGGTGTTTTACATGATGCCAATTCACGCGGTGGTTCACGTTGTATCCATACTGAATATCGTGAAGGCGACCTCTTAAAAATTGGTGAGCCGCGTAATTTATTTGAAATTCACCCTCACACAAAGCAGGCGGTTTTATTTGCAGGCGGTATTGGGATTACCCCTATTTTGTCGATGGCGTATCGGCTTAAGTCAGCCAATATTCCTTTTGAATTGCACTACTTCGTTCGTAGTCATGAAATGATTGCCTTCTATGGTAACTTAACCGAACACTTTGGTGACCAAGTTTATTTTCACATTCAAGACCAACCAGACACCGAATGTAATATGACAGAGGTTTTGGGCCAAGCTTCACCTGATAAACACTTATATGTGTGTGGACCTACAGGATTTATGCAGTTTGTCATGAACTCAGCCGAACAAGCAGGTTGGCATAGCGAACAGTTACATCAAGAGCATTTTGTCGCGCAAAAAGTAGATACATCTAACGATGAAGCTTTTACCATCGAAGTAAAAGGTACAGGCCGTCGAATTGAAGTATTACCAGAGCAGACTGCTACTGAAGCATTAATTGCAAATGGTTTTGACATTCCTGTTTCATGTGAACAAGGCATTTGCGGCACATGTATTACCCGCGTTGTAGAAGGTATACCTGATCATCGCGATTTATTTATGACCGATGAGGAGCATGCACTAAATGACCAATTTACGCCTTGTTGTTCTCGTGCAAAAACTAAACATCTTGTAATTGAGCTTTAACTCGAGAGTTCCTTTATTCAGAAATAAAGGAACTTATTTTACTTTAAGCGCTGAGAACATTTCTTAGCGTTTCACCCAAAATCACCACACTGCTGTGTTCACGCATTAATGTTTCAGCACGCCCTGCCTGACGATGTACCAATGCATCGAAAATCGAACAATGCTGTAAATGCGCATAGTGCAAACGGCGATATTCCGACAAAGCTTGGTTCTGGTCATAGGTAATGGCTTGGGCAGAAGCCATTGGCAATTGGTTGTTTTTAGCCAACGCTTGGATGAGCGCAACGTTTTGCGCTCCCTCAATAATGGTGTCATGAAAAATGACATTAAAATGGTGATAACGTTCCAGTTCAGCATCGCCAAACTCGTCTGTTTCATTAAATAGTTGTTCCGTTTCTTGAATGCAATGTTGCAGCGTCTTTTTTTGCTCTTCGCTTAAGCCTTGCTCTGCCAAAGTTTTTGCAGCCAACCCTTCAAGCACACCGCGCACTTCAAGTGCATCATGCACCAGTTTTCCGGAAATTTCACGAACCGTGTAACCACGAGTTGGGTTTTTAATGAGGAGACCTTCTTGTTCGAGCAACCGAAAGGCTATACGAACAGGCTGGCGTGAAACGCCAAGTAACTCGGCAGTAGGAATCTCGGCAATTCTGGCACCGCCTTCAAGTTCCCCTGAAATAATCATTTTTCTTAGTTTTAGTAAAACTTGTTGTCCTGAAGACATTCGTTGCCACACATCATCAAAAACGTCACTTCGATGCTAGCAAGTTCATTTGCAAAATGAAATCAATTTTCTGTGTGAATCAGTACTTAGCAATTTAACTCAACCTAAACAAACACACTTATTTAAAATTTTTAAGATTATTCACCATAATATCGAGATTATTACGAATTAAATAAGCCAAGTTAATATCAATGCCTTCAAGCATTTTTTCTTCGACTTTTAAAACCACTTCATTGCATTTGTTTAACTTTTCAATCCCGCTTTCGGTCAGGGTAATTAAAATACGGCGGCCATGTGTCGGGTCCGGTTTTTTCTCAATCCAGCCATTCACCAGTAAATCTTGCAAGATTTTATTGGCAGATTGGGGCTTTATGAAAGAACGCTCAGCAAGCTTGGCATTGGATAAATTACTTTTTGAAGCTAAAACAGAAAGTGCGGTAAATTGCGGTAAGGTAATTTCAAGCTCTTTTAAATGTTCTGTTAAATGTTTACTAATAATTCGGTCAACACGAGCAATCATGTAACTTAACTTAGGCTCATCTTCTACTTTTTTTTGAACTAAATTCGAACGTACCATAACCTTTCAATCATCATAAGAAAATCTGTAGTGAAAGTATGAGGTTCTAACCCCATACTTTCGTTAAAACTTAGCGAGCACCTGAGCTTTGTACTAAATGTACAGGCTGTTTAGGTTTTTTGACAAGAAGTAATGCAGAGATCGCTGCAATTAAGATCACTGGAATACTTGAACCAATTACGATGGTCGAGCTTTGCCCAAGCGAGAGTAAAAAACCAGCCATTAAAGGTCCAGCAAACGAACCAATACGCCCGATTGCAACCCCAGCGCCAACTCCGGTTCCACGCATTTCGGTTGGATAATACATTGCCGCCAAACCATACAACGCCGATTGCCCACCCACAATGAATAAGCCACAACCCACTGCCGAAAGTGCAAGTAAAGCCACGGTCGGAGAAATTGCCAAACAACATAGCGAAAATAAAATACCGAGATAAATTAGCTTAATCACAAAACTCATGCGTAATTTATCAAGCAATACGCCCATCAGAACCGAACCTAAAATTCCGCCAACGTTATAGCCCATCTGTACATAGTTTGCCTGTAGTTTTGATAGGCCTTGCGCACCCATGAGTAACGGCAACCAGTTCAACAAAAAGTACAACACCACCAATGTGCAGAAAAAACTTATCCAAAGTTGAATGGTTGACATACGACGCTCTTTGGCAAATAAAACCTCAAAGAATGGCGTGGTTTGCTGTGCTTGAACTTTGCGTTGCAGGTAGTCATTTGACTCGGGTAAAAAGCGCATAATCAGTGGGATTAGTAAAATAGGCGCAATCCCCCCGATATAGAAAATATGACGCCACTCTGCATCGCCTGCCAATGACATAACAACAACGGAAGTGAGTAAGCCACCAAAAGGAATGCCACTATACATCACACTAACCGCAGTACCTTTGTGCTGGTCAGGTACAGCTTCAGAAGCAAGTGTAATCATCATGGGTAACGCCCCACCCATTCCCAAACCCGTACAAAAACGAATGAGTAGCAACAGACTAAAATTGGCCGCATAGGCGGTTAGCAAAGACATAATTCCAAAAAGTAAGATACTAAAAATCAGAATTTTCTTACGCCCGACAATATCGGCAAACCGACCACCTAATATTGCGCCTGGGAGTGTTCCCAAAATTGCAGCACTAAATGCCCACGCCATCTGGGCATTATCTAACATAAACTCAGCCCGCATTCGTGGAGCGGCTACCCCCATTGATTGAAGATCAAAGCCTTCAAAAATCGCTATGGCAAAGCACAGTAGCAACGTGATTTTTGCCCTTGAAGGCTGTCCTGATATTTTTTCCATTGTGTTGTCCTTTATTGACTAGTCGTTCCATTTAGCCCTTTGTGTATTATTTTTAAACACACCAAAAATATCAGTTAAACTTATTAAAAAATCAACATATTTTTATTTAAAATTAATTTTTAGAATAATTAATGTTTAAAATACAACAAACTATAAAACATTTATAAAATTTTCCAAAAAAGACTTGAATGTAAGTTTAACTGATATTAGATTAAATCCCAGAACAGCAAGAAATCATTCAAGGAGTATGAAGATGAGTTATGAAAACCGCTGGGAAACAGTAGATGTTAAAGTTGAAGATGGAATTGCATGGGTCACTTTAAACCGCCCTGAAAAGAAAAATGCCATGAGCCCAACCCTCAATCGTGAAATGATTGATGTGCTTGAAACCCTTGAGCTTGATCAAAATGCTAAAGTTTTGGTTCTGACTGGTGCAGGCGACTCTTGGACAGCGGGTATGGATTTGAAGGAATATTTCCGTGAAGTCGACACTCAACCAGAGATTTTCCAAGAGCGTATTCGTCGTGACTCATGTCGCTGGCAGTGGCAACTTCTTCGTATGTATTCAAAACCAACCATTGCTATGGTCAACGGCTGGTGTTTCGGAGGCGGTTTCTCACCTTTAGTGGCATGTGACCTAGCAATTGCAGCAGATGAAGCAACTTTCGGTTTATCTGAAATTAACTGGGGTATCCCACCGGGCAACCTTGTAAGCAAAGCAATGGCAGATACCGTAGGTCATCGTGCATCTTTGTATTACATCATGACGGGTAAAACCTTTAGTGGTAAAGAAGCTGAAACCATGGGACTTGTGAACAAAAGCGTACCGCTTGCCCAATTAAAAGCAGAAGTGACTGAACTTGCAAATTGCTTACTCGAGAAAAACCCTGTGGTTCTTCGTACCGCTAAAAATGGCTTTAAACGTTGTCGTGAACTGACATGGGACCAAAACGAAGACTACTTATATGCCAAACTCGATCAATGTATCCACCGAGATACTGAAAATGGTCGCCAAGAAGGTTTGAAACAATTCTTAGATGAAAAATCAATTAAACCAGGTTTACAGAGTTATAAACGTACTGGTTAACTTTTGATTCTTTAATGGCAATGTAAGGACGCAACCCATGCAAAATGTACAGTTACTTATTCACGGTCAATCTGTTGATGCATCAAATCAGGCAACTTTTGAGCGTATTAGTCCAATTGATGGAACGGTAGCAACTAAAGCTGCTGCTGCAACACTCGAAGATGTTGATCGTGCCATTGATTCGGCACAGCAAGCTTTTAAAGTTTGGTCGAAGCTCTCGCCTACCGAGCGCCGTTTACGCTTATTAAAAGCAGCCGATTTAATGGACCAAAAAACCGAGCAATTCATTCAAACTGGAATGCAAGAAACAGGTTCAACTGCAACATGGTATGGGTTTAACGTTCACCTTGCTGCCAACATGTTACGTGAAGCAGCAGCAATGACCACACAAATTGACGGAAGCCTGATTCCGTCAGATGTGCCGGGCAATCTTGCAATGGGTGTACGGGTTCCTTGCGGTGTCATTGTTGGCATTGCACCTTGGAACGCCCCTGTCATTTTGGCAACACGTGCGCTTGCTATGCCTTTGGCTTGTGGTAACACGGTTGTATTAAAAGCATCGGAAGCCTGCCCAGCAACACATCGTCTCATTGGTGAAGTGTTACATGAAGCAGGTCTAGGTGAAGGTGTCGTGAATGTGATTACGCATGCCGCCGAAGATGCACCACAAATCGTAGAGCGTTTAGTCTCTCATCCAGCCGTGAAGCGCATTAATTTTACCGGTTCAACCAAAGTCGGCAAAATTATTGCCGAGACTGCTGCTAAATATTTAAAACCTGTTTTACTCGAACTCGGTGGTAAAGCCCCTGTTGTGGTTTTAAATGAAGCTGACATTAATGAAGCCGTAAATGCAGTCGCTTTTGGAGCATTCTTTAATCAGGGTCAAATTTGTATGTCGACCGAACGTGTTTTGGTTCAAGATAAAATTGCCGACCAGTTTATTGAAAAGTTGATTGAGAAAACCCGTTCTATTCAGGCAGGTAATCCAACCTCAAAAGGCAATGTATTGGGTGTTTTAGAAAGTCGCCGCGCTGCAAACCGTATTCAGCATTTGCTAGAAGATGCCCAAAACAAAGGGGCTGACTTACCTTTAGGCATTCATATTGAAGACACCACGATGCAACCGACACTGGTGCTCAATATTAAACCTGACATGCTGCTTTACCGCGAAGAATCATTTGGACCTGTATGCACAGTTCAACGTTTTTCAAGCATTGAAGAAGGCATAGCACTGGCAAATGACAGCGAGTTTGGTCTGTCTTCTGCAGTATTTAGCCAAAACATTTCACAGGCATTAGAAGTCGCTAAACAGATTGATTCGGGTATTTGTCATATTAACGGCGCAACCGTACATGACGAAGCGCAAATGCCATTTGGCGGAACAAAATCGAGTGGTTACGGACGTTTTGGTAGTAAAGTCTCTGTTGCCGAATTTACCGAACTACGCTGGATTACCATTCAAACCCAATCACGTCATTACCCGATTTAGTCAGGCTAATGCGAATACCGACATATTAAATAAAAATTGCATGATGCAAAAAATAAAGCGCAGTGATGCGCTTTCCATGGAGTGAAAGAAATGCAAATGAATGCCACTCAATCACAAGACCGCGAACGGTTCGTAAAATTAGGGCAACACGATATTCATTATCACTATAAAGATCAAACGCTCTATATCAGCCCAAAAGAGCAATTAAAACCGTATCCACAAAAACTGACAGATCGGTTAATTCATTTTGCACAAACCAAACCCGACCATATTTTTGCAGCAAAACGCAATGCTCAAGGCGAATGGGTCAAACTGAGTTATGCAGAAGTTCTACAACGCGCATGGCACATTGCTCAGGCTTTGCATGACCGTAATTTAAGCCAAGAACGACCACTCGTTATTTTAAGTGGTAATGATCTCGAACATTTAACACTCTCTATGGGTGCCATGCTGGCGGGTGTGCCTTTCTCTGCTATTTCCCCTGCCTACTCTCTGATTTCTCAAGACTTCGGCAAACTCAAACATGTGTTTGAAGTGCTCACACCTGGTATGGTTTATGCCAGCGATGGACAAGCTTTTGCCAAAGCCATTCAGGCATGCATTACATCCGATATTGAAGTGGTAACCAATAAAGGAATAGTGGGCGATCAGATCTGCACGTCTTTTCAATCGCTGTTAGATACACCAGTTTCAAATGTTCAAGAGTTTTATCAAACCCTTGATGAAAACCAGATTGCCAAATTTCTGTTTACATCAGGTTCAACTAAATTACCTAAGGCTGTACCGACCACACATTTAATGTTGTGTGTTAATCAGCAAATGTTATTGCAGACTTTCCCTGAGTTTGAAGAAACACCGCCTGTCCTACTCGACTGGCTGTCTTGGCACCACACATTTGGCGGCAGTCACAATGTCGGCATCGCACTCTATAACGGCGGTACGATTTACATTGATGATGGCAAACCCGTTGCAGGAAAATTTGACGAAACTATTCGTAATCTCAAAGAAATTTCTCCAACTGTTTATTTAAATGTGCCAAAAGGTTGGGAAGAACTCACCGAAGCGTTAGAAAAAGATGAAGAATTAAGAGACCGCTTTTTTGCCAAAGTTAAAATTTTATTCTTTGCCGGTGCTGCACTTTCAGAAGCGGGCTGGAACAGGCTCGACAAAATTGCTCAGCAACATTGCGGAGAAAAAATTCGCATAATGAGCGGACTGGGCATGACCGAAACTGCTCCCTCTTGTGCTTTTACAACTGGCCCACGCGTAATGGCTGGTTTTATTGGTTACCCTGCTCCGGGATGCGAAATTAAGCTAGTTCCATGTGGTGACAAACTTGAATTCTGTGTTCGTGGCAAACACGTCATGAAAGGCTATTGGCGCTTAAAAGCAGACCAGCAAAGTACTGTGTTTGATGATGAAGGCTTTTTCCATACAGGCGATGCCGTTCGTTTAGTCGACATCAATGATCCGACTAAAGGCCTAATGTACGACGGACGAATTGCTGAAGACTTTAAACTCAATACTGGTACTTTTGTGAATGTGGGCACACTACGCAACAAAGTGCTTATTCAAGGTAACTTACTGATTCAAGATGTTTGTATTACTGGTTCAAACCTAAATGCGGTTGGCTTTCTGATTTTTCCAAAATTAGAAGCATGTGCTCAATATGCAGGTCTTAAGCTTGGTGATCATTCTGCAACAGAGATATTACAGCATCCTAAAGTCCAGCAATGGTTCCGCCAATTTTTAACGACCTTTAATAAAGATGCGACTGGCAGTTCAAATACAGTCTCAATGCTTTATTTAATGACCGAACCACCTCAGTTAGATGCCGGTGAAGTGACCGATAAAGGCAACCTTAATCAAAGCAGTATTACGAAACGTCGTGCCGCTTTAATTGATGAGCTTTATCAAAAGCAGACTGATAACCCACTGATTATTCGGGTGCCCACCTTAAAGCAATAAGCAATTGAAATAAAAAAGGAAGCTCAAATTTCGGTTTGGGCCTTAGCCTCACTTTTGCCTAAAAAAGGTTCAACATGCCACACGATACAGAATTTGAACTATTTCGGGACAGCTATCGCAGGTTCTTAAAAGAACAGGTTGCTCCATACTACGAACAATGGGAACACGATGGCCTTATCCCACGTGATCTATGGCTTCGTCTTGGGGAAAATGGTTTTTTGTGTGTTGATGTGCCTGAGGAATATGGCGGCTATGGCGCTCCTGTGCACTACTCACTCATGCTGGTTCAAGAAACTGCTCAAGCTGGCTTTGCATCTTTAGCTGTTGCCATTGGTGGGCAAAATGAATTGGTTTCTCCTTACCTGCAAAATATCGGAACCGAAGAGCAAAAACGTTATTGGTTACCGAAAATGGTGACAGGGGAAGTCGTCACTGCAATTGCCATGACAGAGGCCAATGCGGGTTCAGACTTACAGGCTATACGCACTCAAGCCATTTTAGAAAATGACCACTATCGTGTGAATGGTTCAAAAACGTTTATTTCAAATGGATTACATGCCGACCTGATCGTTCTGGTAGCAAAAACCGATCCGCAAGCCAAAGCAAAAGGTATTTCTATTTTTTTAGTGGATGCTGCTTTAGACGGCGTTAAAAAAGGTCACTCTTTACAAAAAATCGGACTCCATGCCCAAGATACAGCCGAACTATTTTTTGATGATGTCTGTGTACCTGCAACTCAGCGTTTGGGTGAAGAAGGACAAGGCTTTGCCTATTTAATGCAAGAGTTACCTCGCGAACGTTTGAGTATTTCTATGATGGCTTTGGGGTCAATTTTAGGCGCCATCGAACTGACCAAAGACTATGTATTAGAGCGTAAAGCTTTCGGACAACCTTTAAGCCAAATGCAAAACACACGATTTGTACTCGCAAACGCGCAAATTAAAGCAAAAGCCGCTCAAGCTTTTGTAGACCAATGTGCAGCGCTGTATCAACAACACCAGTTAAGCGTGAGTCAAGTTGCCGCACTGAAATGCTTTATTACCGATGTCCAATGTGAAGTGATTGATCAATTACTTCAGCTTTTTGGTGGCTACGGTTACATGCAGGAATACCCGATTTCACGCTTTTTTGTGGATGCGCGGGTACAAAAAATTTATGGGGGAACCAATGAAATTATGAAAGAAATCGTCGCCCGAGAACTGCTCGGAAAATAATTCGATTTAAAAACCGAACAAGGCAGACACAACAATTATGCCTTGTTGAAAACAAAAAATGATATTTCAGGAAGAAATGCTATGTCGAAATTATGGATGTACTCTACCCTTATGCTCTCAAGTTCAGTGTGGGCTGGCAGTTTTATTGATAACAGTTCAGTAGAACTCACCACGCGAAATTTCTATTTTGACCGCGACTACCAAGAGCAATCCACTTACCCTGCTGCCAAGGACTGGACACAAGGGTTTATTCTTAAAGCCAATTCAGGCTATACCGAAGGGACTGTCGGTTTTGGGCTGGATATACTTGCAACGGCAGGCTTTAAACTCGATGCTGATGCCGAGCATGGCGGTACAGGAAACTTACCTAGAGACACGCGCACCAATGAGCCTGCTGACTCTTATGGCGAAATTGGGGTCACAGCAAAAGCGAAAATGAGCCAGACCGAGCTACGCATTGGTACGCTCATACCGATGAATCCTGTTTTAGTGGCTTCACCTGCTCGTTTGCTTCCTCAAACCTATCGAGGAATTTCACTGACCAGTAAAGATATTAAAGACTTCGACTTACAAGCGGCCTACCTTGATAAAGTGAATCATCGTGATTCGACTAACTATGAAAAAATTAAAATTTCAGGCGTAAATGGACGATTTAAAGGCGCCGAAACTGATGGACTTTATTATTTAGGTGGAAACTATCAGTTTAATCCTGCACTCAAACTCACCGCTTTTTACATGGATGTTGATGATCTTTATAACCAAACCATGGTCGGCGCTTTACACCAACACAAAATTAATGACACCACTAATTTTAGCTCTCAATTACGTTACTACCGCAGCCGAGATGACGGACAAGCAAAAGCAGGCTTAGTCGATAATGATCTTTATCACGCGCATTTCGAACTAAAACATCAAAACCATAAATTTATTTTTGGGACTTTCCAACATCATGGCGACACCGCGTTTCCGTATTTAACGGGAGGTGAAACGGGTCTACTCATTGATACATGGCCGGGCGAGTTTTTAAATCCAAAAGAAAAAGCCTATAGCTTCCGTTATGAATATGACTTTAAAGATTATGTTCCGGGTTTACGTTTTATGACCCGTTACACCACAGGTCACAATATTTATGCACCCAATTTAGGCGGAACCAATCTAAAAGAACGCGAAACAGACTTTGATTTAGGCTACACCATTCAAAGTGGCTGGTTAAAAAATCTAGGGTTACGCGCGCGCTACGCCATTTATGACAACAACATGCTCTCTACAGCCAATATCAAACCTGTAAACGAAACCCGTATCAACATCGACTACACATGGAAATTTAAATAATTCAAAACCAGAGGTTCTGTCACACATAGAACCTCTTTTTATTTCGGGAAATTCATCATGAAGAAAGTTGTAACGCTACTCTGCGGAATTTGTCTCATTGGCCTAACTCATGCCGCAACTCAATATAACCCACCACCTATTCAGCTTGAGCCTTTAGCAAAATTTAGTGTTGATCTAAATGCGCCTGTTTGGGAATTAGGCACAACCAGTGATGCAGGTAAACGCCGAATTATTCCCATTACGGGCGGGACATTTGAAGGAAAATCACTTAAAGGCCGCATTTTAAATAATGGCGCAGATTGGCAAATTGTCGACAGTAAAGGATTAGCCATTATTGATACGCGATATTTGTTAGAAACCGATGATGGTGCGCTTATTTACCTTCAAACCAAAGGTTACCGCCATGGCTCGGCAGAGACGCTAAAACAGCTTGCCCAAGGCAAAGATGTGGACCCGAAAAACTACTATTTCAAAATTACCATGCAGTTTGAAACCAGCTCACCAAAATATTTATGGCTCAATCAGACCGTTGCGGTAGGCAGTGCAATGCGCTTGGGTAAAGCAGTTATTTATGATGCCTATACCCTGAAATAATAATTTTTATAACACCTACAAAAAGGATAGAGCCTTCATTATGGATCAAAAAACTTTAGAACACTTACCGCCCATCCATCACCATTTGGGCGGACATAATATTCATTGGAATGATCAAAACACTGAACTCACCATCCACTACACGGCGCTAGAAAGCTTTACCAATCCACGCGGCACCGTTGAAGGCGGCATGATCTGCGCCATGCTTGACGATGTGATGGGACTTTTTGCATATCTCGCCAATGACCATAAACCCGCTACTACCATTAACTTAACGATGGATTTTTTAAGGCCCTGTGCTGTGGGCGAAGTCATTACAAAATGCCGATTCATTAAACAAGGCAAAACTGTACTAAATCTCGAAAGTGAAGCTTGGCAAAACAACAAAATGATTGCACGAAGCACAGCTAATTTTTTGGTTTTAGATTAATTGCGACCATTCATTCAATAAGGATATGAATAAATGAATTACACCAACAATAAACGAATTTTGACCTGCTCCGCTTTGGTGCTTGCCATACTTGGTTCTTTGGCAGGCTGTGGAAGTGATAATGATGACACAACGGTTCCGTCAACAACCAAACCACCGCAGTTATCTCCTGCTGTTGGCGTAAAAATGACAGGAAGCTGTTCAGACTTACTCGATTTTCAGTACAACAATACCGTTATTAGCTCAGCTACCCTTCAAGAAGCAGGTACATTGACTGTCGCCAACAAACCGATTGGCGCACATTGTTTGGTCAAAGGTTATATGGATCAACGGGTAAGCCCTGTCGATGGACAAACTTATCAAATTGGTTTTGAAATGCGCTTACCAATAGACTGGAACGGCCGTTTCCTCTATCAAGGCAATGGCGGAACCGATGGTAATTTAGTTCCTGCAACAGGTCAGGTTGGTAGCGGTGGTCCGCTGACCAATGCCCTGCATGATGGTTTTGCTGTTATTTCCTCCGACGCCGGACATAATGCTTCACAAAATCCGATGTTTGGTTTAGACCCTCAAGCTAGAATTAACTACGGCTACGGTGCGATTACCAAACTCACGCCTATGGCAAAAAACCTAATTAAAGCCGCATATGGTAAATTGCCAGACCGCTCCTATGCAGGCGGTACATCTAACGGTGGGCGTCATGCCATGATTGCTGCAACTCGTTTGGGCGACCAATATGATGGAATTTTAGCAAGTACACCAGGTTTTCACTTACCTCGTGCAGCTGCGGCTCAACTCTATACAGCACAGCAGCTCCGTCGTGTCGCAACAGATGAAAATGACCTAAGTACCGCACTTACTCTTTCAGAGCGTAAAGTATTAGCAAAAGCGATTTTAGATCGATGCGATGCCTTAGACGGTATTGCAGATGGCTTGGTTCAAGATGTCGAGGCTTGCCGTACGGCTTTTGATATTCATAAGCATGTACCCGTTTGCTCAAGCACAAGAGATGGTACTTGTTTAAGCACCGAACAAATTGATGTATTAGCCAACATTTACCGTGGTCCTGTAAATTCGGCTGGACAAGCACTCTATGCAACCCAACCTTTCGACCCAGGTTTAGTCGGCAGTAACTGGGCAAGCTGGAAATTTGAATCTTCGGTGGGAACAGCGCGTGACCCCGTTGCAGTCGGAATTCTTTTTCAGGTTCCACCAGACCCAACTGTGACTCAAAACTCTAGACAATTTGCCTTTAATTTTAACTTCGATACCGACTATCTAAAACTCTCGGCAACCAATGATGTTTATACTGAAAGTTCGATGTCTTTCATGATGCCACCCGATGAACTCAATCTGGATAAACTCCGTAATCACGGTGGAAAAATGATTGTGGTACAAGGCACAGCAGATGGCGTTTTCTCTGTAGATGACACTCAAAATTGGTACGATCAACTGCTACAACACTATAAAAATGATGCGAAAGGTACAGCGCCTGAATTTGCGCGTTTCTTTAGAGTTCCGGGTATGAACCATACCCGTGATGGTATTGCGACCGACCAATTTGACGCATTGACTGCTTTAGTTAATTGGGTGGAATATGGGCAAGCACCTGACAAAATCATTGCGACAGCACGCGGCGCAGGTAATCCTAGTGGTCAAGTGAATACTGAACTTCCACAAGACTGGGCACCAGACCGTACCCGTCCACTTTGTCCTTACCCACTGATTGCCCGTTACAATGGTCAAGGCGATAGCGAAAAAGCCGAAAACTTTAGCTGTAAATAGCACCCAAAAAATTAAAAGAGAGCTTAAATAAGCTCTCTTTTTTATCTTGATCTTAGCTCAAGCTTTACTGCTTAAACTTTTTAATACTCTTAGACAAATGAGCTCGCATCATTTGTCGGGCCAATAATCCGTCCTGATCGACAATTGCGTTATAAATATTGACATGATCATGGTGAACCGCTTTTAAATATTCTTCGCGATTTTCAGGACTTTGCTCAATAGATTTAACACGTGCACGTGGAATAATTTTTTCACCCAGATACTTCAAAAAATCAACGAAATATTGGTTTTCAGAAGCTTCAGCAATGGCAATATGGAAATCGTAGTCAGCTTTTACCGTACCATCGTTTGCATCTGAAGAAATATGTCGTTCAAAGTCTTCAAGCGCAGCTTTCATTTTATCAATATGGATTTGCTTACGGCGCTCAGATGCTAAAAAAACAGCTTCAGATTCAAGACTAATCCTAAGCTCAAGCAAGGAAATAATGTCATTAATGGTTTCTAAACTGGCATTAGACAACAGAAAATTTTGCTCAACCGTCTGCTCTTTGACAAAAGTACCAATTCCGTGACGAGTCTCGACAAATCCTAATGAACGCAACTCAGTAATTGCTTCACGAATAACAGAACGGCTTACTTCAAAAGTTTCAATTAATTCAAGTTCGGTCGGGATTTTTTCTCCAACTTTAAATTCTCCAGACTGAATTTTTTCGATCAGTTGTTCTACAATAATCTGGCTTAGTTTTTTTGTTGATCTAGGTTTAATTGCGCTAGACATAATCTGAAGAACTCATGAAATGTTGAAAAAAATTATAAAATTCATTTTACTATAAACTTAGCCGATAGTCATATTCGGTTTTTAGACCCCTAAGTTATTAAAAATAAAATATTTTCTCTCACTTATTAAACCACCACTCATATTTAAAAAGTAAGCAATTTGTGCTTATTTAAATATTTAACAATTCTTTGAATAAGTTAAAAAAATATGCAGCTCAATACTCTTGATTAAGCTGCACCATTTTTAAATTTGGGCCTGACTTAACTGCCCATTGACCATACGAGTAATCTGTAGTGGATTACTGTCTTTTAATGCATCGGGTAATAATACTTGTGGCGTATTTTGGAAGCATACTGGGCGTAAGAAGCGCTCAATTGCTCCCGTACCTACCGAAGTGCCACGGGCATCACTGGTTGCAGGGAAAGGACCACCATGTACCATAGCATCCGATACCTCCACCCCTGTCGGGAAACCGTTAAACAATATCCGGCCAGCTTTACGGGTTAACAAATCAAGAAGCTCGCCTGCCTTAGACAATTCATTTTCATCACCAATAATGGTTGCTGTAAGCTGTCCACCTAAAGCTTCAATACCCTTCAACAGAGTGGCTTCATCTTCGACCGCAATCACAATCGACATTGGCCCGAAAACTTCATGTTGTAGTTTTGGGTTGCCTGACAATAAAACAGATTGGTCCGCTTTAAACAGATGTGCTTTTGCTTGAGAAACTAGCCCAGGTTCCTGACCCGATGCAATGATCTCAAAACCAGCTTCATTTATTAATGCATCAATACCAGTTCGATAGCTTTTTAAAGTACCTTCATTCAACATAACCTGAGGCACAGCTTTCTGCGTATTTTCAACTAAAGCTGTAATAAAGCGGTCAAACTCGGGGCCTTTTACACCTAAAATTAGACCGGGTTTTGTACAGAACTGGCCACACCCCATATTAAAAGAAGCAACCGTATCTTGTGCGATTTGTTCACCACGTGAATGAAGTGCTTCAGGTAAAACCACCACAGGGTTCACACTCGACATTTCAGCAAAAAATGGAATCGGCTGAAGGCGGCTCTGCGCAAGGTTATAAAGCGCCATTCCTCCTTCAAGTGAACCTGTAAAACCAGCTGCTTGAATGAGGGGATGTTCCACCAAGTTTGCACCAATACGGCCGCCAAAAATCATATTGAATGTGCCTTTAGGCATACCGCAAACTTCAATTGCTTTTTCAATGGCTTCTGCAACAAGCTCAGCAGTCGCCATATGGCCAGAGTGTGCTTTAAAGACAACCGGACACCCTGCTGCTAAAGCAGCTACGGTATCACCGCCTGCAGTTGAAAATGCAAGTGGGAAATTACTCGCGCCAAATACGGCAACTGGTCCTACCCCAACTTTATATTGACGCAAATCAACACGCGGTAAAGGCTTACGTTCTGGCAATGCCACATCAATACGAGCACCATAAAAATCGCCACGGCGTAAAAGTTCAGCAAATAGTCGAAGCTGACCAGTAACACGGCCTGTCTCTCCTTGAAGACGAGCAAGTGGTAAGCCTGTTTCAAGTGAAGCGACTTCTTGCAGGTTCGCACCTAATGCTTCAATTTGGCGAGCAATTTCCTCAAGAAAAGAGGCACGTTGCTCTTGAGAAGTTTGGCTATAAACTAAAAAAGCGTTATGCGCAGCTTGAGCAGCTTGATCCACTTCTTCAAGGGTCGCCTGACTAAATACATAACCTGTTGGCTGATAGTCTTTTGCACCTATACTTTCTAAAGCTGGCGCATTTACAGCAACGCGTTGACCATTAATAAACTGCCGACCGTTATTTTTACTCATTTTAAAGCTCCAATACCTAAACAGTTAGAATTATTGCGGACCAAGTGTCGCAATGAGAGCAGCCAAATCTTCATAGTCTGCTTGAGTTAAATCACTTAATGGTGGACGCACAGGACCTGCATCATGCCCAACAATTTTGGCACCTGCTTTAATCATGCTTACCGCATAACCTGATTTACGGTCGCGAATTTTAATCAGTGGCAAGAAGAAATCTTTAATCAAACGATTGGTTGTTTCAAAGTCATCACTGCGAAGCGCGTTATAAAACTCCATAGCAGTCTTTGGAATAAAGTTAAATACAGCTGACGAGTAAACTGGGCAACCTAAGGCTTTATATGGCGCTGCAAAAACTTCTGCTGTCGGCAAGCCACCTAAATATGACAAACGGTCTCCAATAGTTTGAGTCACTGCCGTCATCATATCAATTTGGCCAGAGCTGTCTTTAAAACCGATTAAGTTCGGGCACATCTCAGTTAACTTTTGGATCGAATCGAGATTTAATCTTGATACGCTACGGTTATAAAAAATTACGCCAAAGTCTACTGAATTACATACTTGCTTAACGTGTTCAATTAAACCCTCTTGGCTTGCTTCAGTTAAGTAATGCGGCATTAACAAAATACCGTGTGCACCTAAGCGCTCTGCTTCTTTTGCCTGTTCAATCGCCTGACGTGTCGGACCACCTGCCCCAGCAATAATCGGTACACTGCCTTTGCATGTATCTACCGCAGTTTTAATTACTTCAGAATATTCATTGCCAGTTAATGAGAAAAACTCACCTGTACCACCTGCAGCAAATAAAGCACTTGCGCCGTATGGAGCTAACCACTCAAGACGTTTTGCATAAGAAGACTTATTAAAATCTCCATTTTGATCGAAATCTGTTACCGGGAAAGACAGTAAACCATCAGAAATAATGTTTTTTAACTCAAGAGCATCCATTTGCAAGTTTCCATACGTGTCTATGTTGTCAGACATCTTACATCATCAATCTAATTTCTTTCAATATCTTTTTTCTTTTTAAAATTAATTTTTTTATAGCAATAAAAAAGCTGCCCCAAAGGACAGCTATCAATTCAATATTTAAATACGAATCGAGTCAGATTAACGAACCAAACATGGCTTTTTATTATTAAAAGTCCAATTAGGAATCAGAAATTGCATCGCATCCGCATCATTACGAGCTCCTAAACCTTTTAACTTATAAAGTTCATGGGCTCGATTAATTCGGTCC
Organism: Acinetobacter sp. OYA S30; assembly: GCF_033599315.1. Taxonomy (NCBI): domain Bacteria; kingdom Pseudomonadati; phylum Pseudomonadota; class Gammaproteobacteria; order Moraxellales; family Moraxellaceae; genus Acinetobacter; species Acinetobacter sp. OYA S30. The sequence goes on along the minus strand of NZ_JAWVAV010000013.1, from coordinate 41,927 downwards.
CAATCAAGTTCGACACCAAGTCCCGGTGCTGTTGGTACCTGAATTTTACCGTCTTTAATTTCAAGCGGTACTTTAGTCAGTTGATCTGTACCTTCTTGCCAAATCCAGTGCGTATCAATTGCAGTCACATTACCCACGGCAGCCGCTGCAACATGGGTAAACATGGCAAGGGAAATATCAAAGTGATTATTTGAATGCGATCCCCACGTTAAGTTATACATTTTACATAACTGAGAAACACGCACCGAACCTTCCAATGTCCAGAAATGCGGGTCAGCTAAAGGAATATCAACAGCTTGCAATTGAATACTATGCGACATTTCCCGCCAGTCGGTCGCAACCATATTCGTGGCGGTCGGTAACCCCGTTGCTCGCTTAAACTCAGCCATAATTTCACGGCTTGAATAACCTTGCTCTGCACCACACGGGTCTTCTGCATAGGCCAGCACACCTTTTAAATGTTTACCTAAAGCAATTGCTTCATCTAAAAACCACGCACCATTTGGATCAAGCGTCACACGTGCATCCGGGAAACGGCGCGCGATAGCTGTAACAGCTTCGGCTTCTTGTTCACCCTGTAACACGCCACCTTTTAACTTAAAGTCTTTAAACCCATAACGGTCATAAGATGCTTCTGCTAAACGCTGCACAGCCTCAGGTGTTAACGCTTTTTCATGACGGACTTTATACCAGTCATGGTTATGCTGAGATGTTGTTGCATAGTCTAATGAAGTCTGTTTTCGGTCACCGATAAAGAATAAATATCCTAAAACTTCAACTTCACTACGTTGCTGCCCTTCACCCAGTAAACTTGCAACATTTACATTTAAATGCTTACCAAGCAAATCAAGTAATGCCGATTCATAGGCCGTTACAACATGAATTGTGGTACGTAAATCAAAGGTTTGATTGCCTCGACCACCGCTGTCACGATCAGCAAAAGTTTGCTGAATTTTTTTGAGCAAGTTTTTATATTCACCAATCGGCTGCCCTTCTACCAAGGCTTTAGCATCATTTAATGTCGCTAAAATTTTCTCTCCGCCTGGAATTTCACCTACACCAATATTTCCAGAATTATCTTCAATAATGAGTATATTACGAGTGAAATAAGGTCCATGCGCACCACTCAAATTGAGCAGCATACTGTCATGTCCGGCAACAGGGATTGCTCGAATGGATTTAACAATAGGTGTAGAGGTCGCCATTAAAATACTCCTTGGCATACTGATACTATTTTTTCATCACCAAAACTTATAAGACATCAGACAACTTGTCAATATAAACTCGCACAAAAATTATTTTTCGAGCCTACTTGCCAAAATAATATTTTTAATCATATGATGTCATACATCTAAAGGCGCGGTTTTAGAATTAGGACTATAGAGTAGATACAACATTCCGTTTTCTCATCTATTCTATCGATGAATTTGACATGACGTCACCTATTTCACGGATATGCAAATAGGTCGATTATTAAAAAGAGTTTGTATATGGATAATCTGCAAACAAATATTGCTGTAGTGACTCAGCAAAGAGCCAAGCATACAAAAACTCGCTATTACATTCTTGCGATGATTTTTTTGGTCACGGCTTTTAATTACGGTGATCGTGCAACTCTCTCAATGGCAGCAACGCCAATGTCTCATGAACTGGGAATTGACTCAGTCACTATGGGATATATTTTCTCGGCCTTTGCATGGGCCTATGTGATTGGTCAAATTCCAGGTGGCTGGCTACTCGATAAGTTTGGTGCTCGCCGTGTATATTTCTGGAGCCTGTTTTTATGGTCTTTGTTCACTGTTTTAATCGGTTTTACCGACATTTTAGGTGATACTGCGACCATCATTACTTCACTCTTTATACTCAGATTTTTAGTCGGTTTGTCTGAGTCACCTGCTTTTCCGGGTAACAGTAAAATTGCTGCTGCATGGTTTCCAACCAAAGAACGTGGAACTGCCGCTGCCATTTTTAACTCATCCTCTTATTTCTCGACCGTACTTTTCGCTCCCCTCATGGGCTGGCTTGTTGCAACCGTCCACTGGCAGTCTATTTTCTGGGTCATGGGTGGTTTAGGAATCATTCTTTCCTTTATCTGGCTCAAGGTCATTTATAGCCCGACCAATCATCCAACAGTAAATCCTGAAGAAGTAAAATACATTGCTTCAGAAGGTGCTTTACTCGATATGGGCGAAAACAGCCAAAACGCAAAAAAAGAGAAAATTACTTGGAGTAAAGTTAAACAACTGCTTGCTTCACGTATGATGCTCGGTATTTTTATTGGTCAATATTGTGTAAATACACTGACCTATTTTTTCTTGACTTGGTTCCCTGTTTACCTTGTCAAAGAAAGACATCTCAGCATTTTAGAAGCGGGTTTTGCGGCGGTTGCACCAGCACTCTGTGGCTTTGTAGGCGGAATTTTAGGTGGCTTAATTTCAGATAAGTTAATTCGAATGAATTACAGCTTAAGCTTTTCGAGAAAGCTCCCTATCGTAGTCGGCTTCTTGGTCTCAACCTCAATTATTTTATGTAATTACGTCGACTCTCAAGCAGCAATTGTATTCTTTATGTCCTTATCATTCTTCGGTAAAGGAATCGGCTCTTTAGGTTGGGCAGTGATGTCTGATGTTGCACCAAAAGAAATGGTTGGTTTATCAGGTGGAATGATGAATGCATTTGGTAATACGGCAGGAATCGTGACCCCAATTGTGATCGGCTATATCTTGGCAAGTACAGGCTCTTTCAACCTTGCATTAACTTATGTCGGTGTACATGCCATCGCAGCTGTCATTTGCTATACCGTTATTGTCGGCAAAATTCAGCGCTTCGAGTTAAAACCTACTTCTTAAACCTTTACGCCATAACGCTTAAACACATTAAGCGTTATGACCTCTCTTCAAATGTATACAAGGAACGATCATGCTGAAGCCTCTCCTAATAAGAATCAGTCCTCTCGATAACGTAGCCATTGTGGTCAATGACGGTGGCTTACCATCCTCTACATATATTGAAGAATACCAACTCACCTTGGTTGATGAAGTACCACAAGGACATAAGGTTTTATTGGAGCCGTTAAAGCAAGGTAAAGCAATTGTTCGTTATGGCGAAATCATTGGCTATGCCAATAAAGATTTAACCGCAGGTTCTTGGGTGAATGAAGCCGTTACCCAAATGCCAGAGGCACCTGAGCTAGATGATCTTGAATTAGCAACTCGCCCCGATCCTAAGCTTCCTCCACTGACCGGATATACATTTAAAGGTTATAAAAATAAGGATGGCAGCGTCGGCACAAAAAATATTTTAGGTATTACGACCAGTGTTAACTGTGTAGAGGGTATTGTCGATTATGTCGTTAAAATTATTGAACGTGATTTACTTCCAAAATATCCAAATGTAGATGGTGTAGTTGGATTAAACCATTTATATGGTTGTGGTGTGGCAATCGATGCACCCGCTGCAATTGTTCCTATTCGTACCATACATAACCTTGCACTCAACCCTAATTTTGGTGGAGAAATTATGGTGGTGAGTCTGGGCTGCGAAAAAATGCAACCCGAACGACTTTTAAATATTCCTAAAGAAAACAAATATATTCCCCTAGCAAACGAAGATATTATTCAGTTACAAGATGAACGCCACAACGGTTTTGAAAGTATGGTGAACCATATTTTAACCGTGGCAGAACAACACCTTGAAAAGCTTAATCAACGTACTCGAGAAGAAGTTCCAGCCTCTGAATTAGTTGTAGGCATGCAATGTGGTGGGAGTGATGCATTTTCCGGAGTTACCTCTAACCCTGCAGTTGGTTTCGCAGCTGACCTTATTGTGCAATGTGGCGGTACTGTCATGTTTTCGGAAGTTACAGAAGTCCGCGATGGCATTCACCTACTTACTCCACGTGCAGCAAATGAACAAGTTGCCAAAGATCTAATTCGGGAAATGAAATGGTATGACGATTACTTAGCAGCAGGCCAAGTGGACCGAAGTGCCAATACCACACCAGGTAATAAAAAAGGTGGACTGAATAACATTGTAGAAAAAGCAATGGGATCAATTGCAAAATCGGGCCGCTCACCGATTGTAGAAGTTCTCGCACCGGGTCAAAGACCGACTAAAAAGGGTTTAATTTTTGCGGCCACCCCTTCGAGTGACTTTATCTGTGGTACGCAGCAAATGGCATCTGGTATTACCGTTCAAGTCTTTACCACAGGTCGCGGTACACCCTACGGGCTGGCAGCCGTACCTGTCATTAAAATGGCAAGCCGAAACAATATTGCAAACCGTTGGTATGACCTGATTGATATCAGTGCCGGCGATATTGCGATTGGGAAGAAAACTATTGAAGAAGTGGGCTGGGAACTTTTTGAGCTGATTTTACACGTGGCTAGCGGTGAGAAACAAACGTGGTCGGACCGTTGGGGTATTCATAACTCACTCGCTGTATTTAACCCTGCACCAGTGACCTAATAAGGTTTAAAAGATGAGGCATATCACCTCATCTTTCTTATTTCCCCTATTAATTACGACACATTTCACTAAAACTTAACAGCGCTGCTAAAATAACATCGAAAATTAAGAACTGTATTTCTCTATGCAAAATCAAACTGCTTCAAACCTCCCCTCTACACAACTTGGAAAAGCACTGCTTTGTCTTATGACGTCGGCATTATTGTTTTCCATTATGGGAGTGTGCATTCGTTTTGCTTCACAAACGGTGGACAATGCGACCGTCGTGTTTTTTAGAAATGCAGTGGGTTTATTTATTTTTATTCCGATGCTCTTTAAACAAGGTTTAGACTTTATTAAAACCGATAAACTCTGGATGCATACGTGGCGAAGTATTGTCGGGCTAGCCGCAATGTATGGTTTTTTCTATGCTATTGCGAACTTAAAACTATCGAATGCTATGGTTTTTAGTTACTCATCTCCTATCTTTATTCCACTGATTGCATGGCTTTTCTTAAAAGAAAAAATTACTAAATCGATGATTTTTGCTGCTGTTATTGGGCTCGTTGGGGTTTTATTTGTCGCTAAACCCGATCAAGGTCTATTTAACACACTATCTTTTATTGGCTTGGGTGCATGCTTTTTATCAGCAATGGCTTTTGTCACCGTAAGAGCTTTAACCAGTACAGAGCCGCCTGAACGTATTGTTTTTTACTTTTGTGTTTTTGGTAGTTTAATTTCCTCTATTCCAATGTTCTGGCATTGGCGTATTTTCACTTGGCATGAACTAGCACTACTCATTGCCGCAGGACTTTTAGCTAATATTAGTCAACTGTTTATGTCTTATGCCTACAGTTTAGCACCGGCAGGACAAATTGGCCCAATGAATTACATTGCCATTATTTTTGCAGGAATTTGGGGATTTGTTTTTTGGCATGAATTACCGGATCTATTCAGCATTATCGGCATATTTATTATTTTATTTGCGATTTTGCTCTGTAATCCATTTTTGCAGAAAAAGTTACTCTCTCGATTTAAATAACAAACAAACCTTAATCTAATTTAGGTACTGTATTCGATACTCATTTGGTGAAATGCCTGTCCAGTGACGGTAGGCTTTTCGAAAGTTAGAAGTATCTGAAAAGCCAATTCTCTCAGCAATTTCATCTATAGTTAAAGTTGTTTCTCGCAAGTATTCATCGGCAAGACGGCGCCGAGTCTCATCTAACAGTTCTTGATAGGTTAAACCAAAACCTGCCAAGCGCCGGTGTAAGGTCCGCTTTGATATATGTAAGCGTTCAGCCATTTCTTGAGCCGATGGAAAAAGCCCCGTTCCATCCAATAATATTAAACGGATTGTTTTCACCAACTCAGGCTCTTCAAGTTCAGCAACGCCTAGCATCCGCTCACAAAACGACTTACACATGTCCGCAGTAATCGGGTTGGCATTTGGGCAAGGTACATCGAGCCACTTTAAATCAAAGTGCCATTGCATCACCCCAGTATTAAACTGAACGGGACAATGAAAAACTTTTCCATATTCTTCTGCATAGTCAGGCGCTGGGTATGGTAATAAAAGCTTCTTCGCTTGAAATGGTCCTTCAAGCACTCGTTCAATTAAGGTTTGCATAGAGCTAAACCAAAACTCGCACACTAAAGGCAAAAGTTTACCAAGTGCAATAATGTCCTGCCCTTCAAAAATGGCAACATCATCTCGCACATAGAATGACTTTTTTAAAATAGGTCCTGCAAGCTTAATGTGTCGAATACCAAGCTCTACCGCTTGTCTAAAATTACGTGAGGAATATAACGCATAGCCATACACTCCAAAATCTGACAATCGCTGCTTTTGCCCTGCGCGCAGACCAATGAGTGGATCATTTGATAGTTTTTGAATATTTTGAAATAGCTGAATTTTTTGGACTTGGGAAATATATAAAGAGGATTGATTCATCGTATCTGGTGAAATATTTGTACCCGATAAAGCGTCTGATATTGAATAGCCTTGCGAACCCATTTCATCAAATAAGCTGGTCAAACCCAGCAAATATGTATTGGCTCCTAAGGATGTATTATCATAATTTCCTTCAATAACACTATTTGCATTTTTATAAAGATTTTTAGGCATTTAATTCACACCATCCCTAGAGTGACGTGCATAATGGCACTAAACTACCTCTTGTTGTCTCAATTTAACATCGACCATATGACGCTTCAAGCATAAAGTATGATAAGCAAAAGTATGGAAGGAATAATAATGGAACAGTCCACCTTAAAAGAATATAGCGGCTCTGCCACTGAACATATGGAACTTATTTTTTCCAAACAACGTGCCAATTTTGAGGCAGATCCTTACCCAAGTCTTGAAGCACGCCGCACAAAACTGCATAAACTTAAAAAACAAATTATCCGTTATCAAGATGCTTTGGCTGCCGCGATTAATGCTGACTTTAGTTCAAGATCACTCGATGAATCTAAACTACTAGATTTGCTTGGTTCTGTGTTGGAAGCTGATCATGCGATTCATCATTTACGCCGCTGGATGCGTCCAAGTAAACGCCGTACCGAGCTTTTATTTTTATCGAACCGTTTAAGTGTGCAATACCAACCTAAAGGCGTGGTTGGTGTGATTGTTCCTTGGAATTTCCCCGTTTATTTAGCACTTGGCCCGCTCATTGCAGCTTTGGCTGCGGGCAACCGAGTCATGATTAAACTCCCTGAAATTACACCGAATACCAATGCAATGCTAAGACGCATGCTTGCTGAAGTCTTTAATGAAGATGAAGTGGCGGTTTTTGGTGAAGAAATTACAGACCCAGCAAGATTTACCTCTTTGCCATTTAACCATATTGTATTTACAGGTTCTCCTGCCATTGGCAAAGTCGTCATGCGAGCTGCTGCTGAAAATCTAACACCTGTTACACTTGAGTTAGGTGGCAAATCACCGGCCATTGTGAGCCGTAATTACCCACTTGCCGATGCGGCAAAACGTATTACCCATGGCAAAGCAACTAATAGTGGTCAAATCTGTGTAGCGCCTGACTACGCGTTGGTTCCCAAAGAAAGTATTGATGAATTTGTTGAAGCTGCGAAATCAAGCTTTATAAAAATGTTTGGTCAAAACATTGAAAATAATGAGAATTACACATCCATTGTGAACGACCGCCATTTAAAACGTATTCAAGATATTTTGACCGATGCGCAAGAAAAAGGTGCCCTTATTATTCCTTGCGATACTTATAGCTTTGACCAACAAGGTCGCAGGATGCCTGTGCACATTGTGCTGAATTGCACGCCAGACATGCGGATTATGAAAGAAGAACTCTTTGGCCCTATTTTACCTGTGGTGGCTTATGATTCTTTAGATGATGCGATTACCTATGTGAAATCGGACGAACGGCCTTTAGCACTTTATTGCTTTACGCATAGCTCAGTAGAACGCGACCGGATTTTACGTGAAACTCATTCGGGTGGTGTGACCATCAATGATTGGGGTTGGCATGTAGTTAACCATGATGCTCCTTTCGGTGGTATCGGCAACTCAGGCATGGGGTCATATCATGGTGAGGAAGGTTTCCGCGAACTTTCACATGCAAAAACTGTATTTATTCGTCATCGATTTTTCCCGACTCAGCTTTTCCACCCTCCTTATGGAACATTCCTACAAAAATTAGCGATTCGCTTTTTCTTGAAAAACGGCGATCCAAATATTAAATAAGGATGATAAAAAAGCCTCGTTATGAGGCTTTTTCTATTCTCTAATTTCATATAATTAATAATATATAACGTAATTTTATATAATTTTGTTTTAATATTTTATATTTAGATTAGAATATATTTATAGATAAAATTATATTTAAATTAGAAATGAAAAGCTCCTATAAAATTTGTTTAGTAATTTTTATAAGTCTAATTAATTGCTTTGGATTTGAAAGGCTTTCTTACGCTCAAATACCGGAAGAAGTACTCTACAAAGCTCCCCAAGAAGTAGATATCACTCATCTTGCTACTATTAAGGGCTTTCAAAAAAACAGCCCTGTTTTAAAATTAATCAAAGCTTGTATCTATATAACATATATCGATGGTAAAGCAACTTTGAATGACTCAAACGATTGGGATAAGAATTATCTCATTACTTCAGGTTTTCATAAAGTTAAAATTATTTCAGACGCCCAAAAAGTATTTTCTTATGGAATACTAACTTTTGAAGCAAAAAACCAACAGGTTTATCAGATTAAAAATAATCAAGCAGAGAAGAAAAAAGGTGATGATCTCGTCTTCTGGATAGAAAATATAAATACAGGTGAAATTGTTACATCTAAAGAATCTTTTAATACTTATACCAATCAAACTCAGCCAATCTACACTCCTGTTATACTTAATAAATAAAGGTGAAAACACTTGTTTAATTCAAATAAAATTATTTCTATTAGTATATTTTCATTACTATTAACAGGTTGTATAAGTGCAACACCAAATCTCACTTCAATCGAATACTATGTTCCACCAGAGACTTCGATGCATACAGCTACAATTATTGGCAATTTATACGATCGCAAATATGTAGCAGACACAGTCGCTTTTGTATTTGCTGTAGATAAAAAGAAAGTAACGGATGGCTACCATAAATTAAAAGAACCTTTAATGCTTCAAACTGGCAAGCATGATTTACAAATTTGGTGTGGTCGTGGAGCTTTTAACTATACTAACTTGATAAAAGTGAATATTGAAGCTAATAAGGCCTATCAGGTCGACTATGAATTAAACCCAAACAATAGAAAAGGCTGCGCATTTTGGATTATTGATTTAGAAACAAAAAAAGCAGTTACAGAGTTAGTTGATGGAGTAGAGTTATGGCGAGCGAATCCTATTACTTATAGGCCAATTCAGATTTTTTTAGAACCAAGACCTAGTATGAGTAATAGCTATACTGTTCCTATTACAGTAATCAATAAAATTGGGCATAATTAAAAATAACAGTCACTATTACAAAATAGTGACTGCTACTAAACGTTAAATTTTATTCATACTTAAGACTATTTAAAGTAAACGACCTGTAATAGACCTATTAATTTGTTCTTCTGTTAAATCAAAATCTATAAATCGATTTCTTTTAGTTTTTTCAAAAACATAATTTTTTAGATAATCTAATAAGGTCATATTAGTTTTTTCCCAAATTGCAGATTCAGCACTATCAAGGAACCATACATAATTATCCTGCTCAGAAGTAAATAAATAATATAGATAGGTTTCATATTCACAGGATAGAAAAAATATTTTTTTCCCTACAGGATCTAATTTTCCCTGATTATCAAACATATAATCATCTTCTTGAATATTTTTTTGATAGTTGATAAAAAAATCTTTTTCACATCTATAATCATACATGTAGATCTCATCACTCCATAATAAGCCCCCTGAACATTTTCCTATTTGAAGTAAAAAATCTCTAAATTGTCCATGTATATCAAGATTAAGATTTTTAGCAATTAGCTCTACTTCTTGCTCTGTATAACCTTGTACTTTTTCAGGATAAAAAGGAAGTTGTGTTCCCTGAACACGGCAGGCAGATAATTCTTTCACAAAATCGATCATCACATTCTCCCTATATTAATTTTTACCTGTAGTGCCATGAAATATTGATAACCTCATAAAAGGAACTTCATTAGTAAAATATTTTCCACTGCTAAATAAACATCCATTACACATGCCAGCAGGCTCACTTGCCGTATTTTGAATTGACATTGTAACTTTTGATGGAGTAGATGAGTAAGAATCTTTGATATAACTAAATAGCTTTGCTTCAGCATGGTTATTATTAGTTATAGGTTTACCATTTTTATCTACCGTATATGTAATTGGCTGAACACTATGAGAGTCCGTGGTAACCACCTTATACTTGACGCCATTAATAACCACATCAGTTGGAGCATTTCCATTCCAGGCAGGTCCACTCACAGCAAGTATATTGTCTGTACCAGACTTTGTTTCAACTTTTGCTACAGCAATTGATACCTTTTCAGGAACATAACTCGCTTTTAGCCAACTTCTATTATTTACCAAAGCTGCACGGATAGTATCTGGATTGATTGTGGCATCTTTGTTGCTCGTTAAACTGGCTGTAGTATAACGCTGCCCAGCATATTTAGGTTGTGCAACATGAACAACAGGTCCAACTTGCGGAATATAACGTGTAATGCCAACAGAAGCTATTTCAGCCAGAGCAACTAAACGGCTCGGATCATTCGTACTCAAGCTTGTGCCTGTGATTAAAGTAATGACCGCATCACCCACGGTCACTGTATTTCCAATCACTGGCATAGATTTGACTCTATCCAAGCCTCCCGCTATTTGAACACGTGTAGCCTCATTCGCATCTAAATATTGTTTATATTTAGTTTGACAGGCTGCGGTTGAAATACCATTACAATTTGTTTTTTGCCAAAAATCTATTTTTTCAAAAGTAGAATATAAACTACCCAGATCTCTAATATTAGTATCTGCTTTTGAAAGGCTATTAAATTTTGGCCAACTATTAAATTTACTATACTCAGAATTATAAAAAATTTTATTTACTTTATTTAATTCATTTCGAGTTCGTTCACCTTCAAAAAGGTCTTTTATACCATTAATACATGCATTACTTGTAGCATTCACACAATCAGCTCTCAGGCGCGTATCATTTGTTTTACTTATAGTTTCTGCAGCAGCTATCATTGCACCACTACATTTCCCTACACTTCCTCCTCCTTTAATACAGGTATCATAATTTGTTTTTAAATCTCTATAATTTTTTGAAGTTAAGTAATTATTACTAACTGCTAAAGAAGCTGATGATGCTGCATAACCAGCATCATAACCAGCTAAACTAGCTAAACTGCCTGATATTAATTTAGAAGTATTAATGACTTTTTCTTGATATTTACTTATGTCTTCTACAGTAGCATCTTTATTAGGTTGCTCTATCATTCCTGCAACAATCTCACCAACACCAGCACCAATTGCTCCAGCTTCACATTGTTTTTGAATAGCTCCCGTTACGCAACCTGATGCAATATGAGCAATCTTATGTAATAGAGAATCTATAACCGTAGGATCTTTTATATCTAAACTTAAGCCAATATTCTGAGCAAATTCAGCCTGTAAACTATTACTAAGACCGGCTAAAAGTGATGCTTCAAGATTATCACTCAGGCTACCACCATTGATTGCGGAATTAATAATAGATGAGCTAGTACTATTAACAAATGCTACATATAAACGGTCATTAAATGCGGTACTAGTTTCCGGTAAATTAAATTGTACAGATATACTTTTTAACGCGCCCGCTGTAGCAATAGAAGCAACTAAATTACGTATTGATTGGTCACTTCCCAATTCTCTTAATGTGGCAGCAACGTTACCTCCATTATTGATTAAACTAATACTTGCTTGAGTTGAAAGAGATGTAATTGCAGCTTGAGCCATTGAGGAAGCCACTCCAGTGGTTGAGAAACCAAGTGCTCCTGCGGCAGAAGACCCTGCACCAGCTGTTAAAGCTGTAACAATAATAGTTAATATTGCAGCGCCTGCTGGCGTTAAGCCTTGCTGCTTATAGTCCCAATTTTTTTTAGTTAACTCAAGGGCAGTCCAGTTTACATTTTTATCTTTATTATCAATTAAAGTCTTTAAGTACTCATATCCTTTTTCTTTCGATAAGTTATTAATAATATCGATAACTTCTGAATTTTCCCCTTGTTTAATAGGAACTTGTACCGATAAATTACCATCAATTTTAATATTATTAACCGGACCATTAAATTTAGGTAAATTAGCAAGTTCTTCAACTGTACCCCTACTTTCCATACTTTGCCAGAAAGTGTTCTTTTTATTATTATCTTGACTATTTGAATACAAACCTTTGGCCGAATTAATAACCAATTTTGCATCTTCAGAAGGATTAGGACCATCACCTACTTTAATTGAAACTCCCTCAGTAAAGTTAAACTGTGTACCTTCTAAATAGGTACTTCCACCAGATGAAGAAGCAATATAACGTCCTGTTATTACAGTAGGTATTTGATTATTAACAATCTTTGAACCAACTGAATTTGAATCTCTATATTCGAGCCCTAAAAAACCAGCATCTTTTTTTATAGTATTTACTTCATTTATTTGATCTTGGAAAGTGACCATATAAATATCTTTAGCTGCTTTTAATTTCACCTGATCTTTAGGTGCCTGAATCTGCGTACCATATAATGATATACTCCCACCCAGAGACTCAATATTTATTTTATTTGCTTTAAGTACATCACTTTTACCAATAACCCCCTCTAATATTCTGGTTTCTGTTGTACTAGATTTTTTCAACCCAAATAAAGATTCTTTTGTCGTAGTTTGTTGTGTTTTTGTATAGATATTATCCACATTATGGCGGAAATCTATATTTCCACTTCCAACAATATTAACTGTATCAGCTGCTTTAATGTCAGTCCCTTGTAGAATTAAATTTAACCCACTTTGATCATTAGCAATTAAATTCACATTTTTTGCATTAATATTATTTGGCTTGGTAATATCTATTTTTTGATAATAATTTTCATTATCTCGTCCAAGTTCATACTGATCTTTTACATTTGCAAACACAATTGAAGAATCTAGTTGGTTTTCCACTAACTCAGCTGTTTTTTTCTTATCCAATTTACCTTTAGCATATACAGTAAAATCCCCTAACGTGTTTACATTAGCAGAGTTTAAAATTATACCATTATTTGAAATTAAATTAATATTTCCATCCGATAGTAAATCAACCCCTCTATGTAGGTATCCTGAAAAATTTAAATCAGAATAATCTATATTCTCATTAACTTGTTTAAAATCTTCAAAATAATAATTAAATCTTTTTTTACCTAAAATAACTGCATATTCAGAAAATAAAAGTTTATATCTATTGTAAAGATTTGTCACACCATATGTATTATTAAGATTAACAATTTCTTTTTCTGCATTATTTATTTCGTTATTGGCATAATCAATACGCTTTTGCCCAGCTCCCTTACCTGAAACCCCATATCTAGTCAAATAAATATGATAGTTTAAATCATCAAGTTTCTTTTTATATTCAGGATTATTTTTTTTAAACAATTCAAATTCACTATAGGGATCACCATAACTCTCAGTAAATTTCCCCATAACATTTATGCTATTTAAAGTTTCTTTTTTAGAATTAAGACTAATATCTCCTTTATTAGCCACAATAGAAATTCCATTTTTTGACTTTAATCTTGCCGCATTAAGATCCACATAATCTGCAGAAATATTAATAGAACCATTTTCAGAAGAAATTTCTTTATTATTTTTCACATCATCTTTACTAAAATCAATTATCTTATTCAAAGTCACACCACCCTTTGAATATAAATTTATATCACCATATGCTTCAATTTTATTCGTCTTAAAATCAACACCCCCTGTAGATCTAATATCAATAGACCCATTATGATTTTTTAATAATGAATTATTTTCTAAAAAATCATTTTTAGTTGAAGTCAAAAACAAATGTAGGCCATTATCAGAATTACTATAATTTTCTAATGAATTTATTAAAATAGCACCTCCTTTAGCATTAAGAAAACCATCAACTTCAACTCTACTACCTAAAATAGAAATCAATCCATCAGATTTAAAGTTATTAGATCCAGATATATATTGGTTATCAAAAAAATTCTTACCATTAAAACCATCTCTAATATTCAACTTATTTTTAGCTTGAATATTAGTATGGCCATTAGAATTTAGATCATTTACATAAAAATCAAAACTACCATTAGAAAATAAATTTATATTTTTCTTTGCAATATATTTACCTGAAACTGCCCTTAAAGAATTATCCACCAAAAACAAAATATTATTAGCCTCAAAATTATTTTTATTATTTGAGTTTTTATACGAGTATAACTCCTGACCCATATAGTCAAATCTTGTATGATAACCATATTTACTAACATCAATATTTAAATCCTTACCTTTAACTACAAAATCACCAAAATTTGTTTTAAAATTGGCGCCATTTAAATAAACACCAATATTCGAATCAATACTTATATCATTAAAAGCATTAATATAATTTTCACTAACCTCCTGATTAAACTGACCTGTCTCCACACCTTTAGAGTTTAAAACTTTTTTTCAGTTATTTTTGAATTAATATTAATATCTCCATTAGATTTAAAATAAACCCCACCAACATTTGATGTTAAATTTAACGTATTTGCTTTAATATCACTACCAGTTGAAATAAAACTAATATCACCATCCAAATTTAACTTAAGACCTTCCCCAAGATTGATATTACCTCTTGATTCAAAAGCACCACCCCCCTTTGAATTAAAAGTAAAATTATCACCTAAGTCTAGAATTCCACCTGATCCTACTTTAATATTTTGTTTTTTCAAGTTATCTTTGCTTTGTGAAAAATCAATTTTATTAATAGATAGATCTCCATTACTATAAAAATTATAATCTTCTTCCGCTTTAATTACAGAATCATTGATTAACAACTTCTTATTTACACTACTATTTTGAAGATTAACATTTTGCCCAGAGGTCAATTCACTTCCTTCTAAACTTAAACCACCACCTAATATACTTATACTCTTCCCTGATTTAATCTTGTTGTTTTTTTAATTAAAATACTTTCCTTACCTACAATATTAACATCAGCTTTCCCATCAACTGTTGCATTACCTTCTAAATTAATATTATTAGCATTTAAGTAAATTCCACCATCTACCGCTGAATTTTTTAATTGTATTTCATTTTTTAAGTTAATATTTCCATTTGCAGCTAAAATTAATGCCGTATTATTACCCTCATCAATTTTAACTTCTTTTGCAGTAATGTTTAAATCATTAGCTGAATCTAAATTAACTATCCCCTTACCAGAGATTGTTCCACTATTATTAATATCACCCGCTGCACCAGTACCCGTTGTTTGTATGTTCACTAAACCTTGGGTTTTATTGGTCGAACTGATTGTGCCGCTGTGTTCAATTTTTCCGGCACTGGTAATCACCAGATTGTTTACTGCTTGAATAGTCCCGGCGTTAGTCACGCCCAAACCTTTTTCAGTTCCCATCAAGTAAATATTATTGGCATACATCCCACCCAGCGCTTTAACATCTACCGCCAATGTCGGTGCGGTTCCAGTACCAGTTTTAGCAGTAACATCCTGTAGGTCTGCACTGACATTATTCGCCCCGGCAATGACCTGAATATCATTTTTGGCACGTAGTTCAGCACTAAGTTCTAATGCACGCGCATAGAGGTCTACATAATTTGCATCGTTATTATTTCCGCCTAGTCCAAATTTAGAATTAGGGTTTGCTGAAACCGTAATTTTTCCTTGGTCAACCGTAAACTGTTTGATGCTGCCATCGGCATTTAACTGAGGTTTACCTGTGGTAAAAATTGCCTTATTGGCATTAATAAAACCACCACCTTTAATATTAATACCGGATGGGTTGGCAATAATCACATCTGCCATTTGCCCGGCAACTTCCAAGTTCCCTTCAAAACGTGAGGCAGCGCTGGAATTTACTTCGTTGAGGATGACACGGGCTTCACCAGTCGCTAAAAACGGGTTTGCCCCCACGGCTCCTACCGTTTTAGTGGTAGCTCCTGTTCGGCTGTTATTTAAAACAGTACCTTCAGCCAACACATCAAACTGTTTATAAATATTATGGGATATACCATTTTTTGGAGTTTGAATATTAACTACCGGAACAACTGTACCTGCCGAGTTCTTACCAGCACCGATGACTGCTCTATTCGCAGCATTTGCGGCACTGTCCGCCACAATACCCGCATAGACAGGTGCTAAAGGCATCCATAAACTTATACTTGCAACCAGTGCTTTCACTTGCCAAAGTTGATGAAATGCCTGAGATTCATTGTTATCAATATTGTTCCGAGTACTTGCTTCACTTTGACCAGAAGTCTTGGTTTGGCTTCGTACATTTTCAGCCACAGCCACAAACATTTGACGTGCTTTGCTATAAATAATGCGATAACTATTCTTGTTCATGAATAAAGTCTTTTCTAAAGTAAATTAATAAGAAAGGTTGATACTAAAACCGGTAACCCAGTCTTTTTTTATGCTGTCAGGTGCAATCAGCCCCCGACCTGTAAAGGCATCCAGATAAAAACTATTTTGATAAGTGCGTAGCCCTAAAACACTTCCGAGTAAATAACGCTGACCCGGTATGCTATTGCGGCCATTGACCCAGCCCTGATCGACTGCCATATAAAACTGGGTATTAGGAATTGGTGCATTCAAGCTGATTTCTTGCTGTAGATACTGTCCGTTATCGCCAGAGAGCATGAGTTCACCATCAAAGCCACGCACGCTATAGCGTCCACCAATATAGAAGCGGTCATTGGGTACTAAAATTTTCGGTGCATATTGTCCACGCCAGTTAAAGCGATATTGAGCTGGCTTATCGAGCAAAAGGAACGGTGTAGTAAAACGCAGATCTGCACTCCACAGTGGAGCACGGGAGTAACCTTCAACAGGAAGATGGTTTCCGTAAACATCGGTAATATTTTCTTCTGGTGCAGTTCGGGCACCCACCCCCATCCCACGACGGTAATCGATGCTGCCGTCTAATACCGCATTTCCTAAATATTGACGGTGTTGAACGCCTAAATTCCAGCCTGAGGTTCTTCGGTGTAAAACATTAATTTCAATATCGTCAATAAAACTTTGGCTTTCTTTATGATAAAGCTTTCCATACACGCTGGTTTTATGTTGCCCACTACGGCTAATCACACGAGATAAATTTAGGTTGGCTTGCTGACTGTTGCCATGGTAAAGCAGTGGACCATTCCCTCCTAAGACTGTTTGCTTATATTGATAGTCATTGTAGCTAAAACCTAAATCATAATAACCAACAGGCAACTGATAACTAATGAAATAACTTCGGTTTAAATCTTCATGAAAGTTATCTAATGAGTGACTCACGTTTAACGATAAAATATCATTTAAATGAAATGGATTATTTATGCCTAAGCCGATATTTCCCATGTAGGTGCCGGTGTCCTGATTACCCGAGTCATCTACACTTAAATTGAAATTAACTTTTTGTAGTGCTTGAAGTTTGAGTATTAAATCGCTATAGCCCGTTAATTCTTTATCTTGAGCAGTTGCGGGAGTAATTTGCATATCTACCGCATAGACACGTTTTAGGTTTTCCAGCCCCTGATCGAGCCTTTTTAGGTTCACAATGTCGCCAGCTTTAAATGGCAACCCAGTCTTAAGCTGTAATGAGGAAATTTTTCCTTCTTGTATAACAATCTTATTTAAGCGTCCGATTTGTATACTCAGGTTTAAATTCCCCTGATTTAAATCTTGCGGACTCACGACAATCTGACTGGTAATAAAACCTTTTTTTAAAAGTTCGTTTTGAGCATAGTTCACAATGTTATGCAAACTTTGGGTACCAATACATTTACCCAAAATATTCTGTGGGTGTTTTTTTATGGCCTTAATCACAAAGTTAAATTGCTGTAAGTCAGATTCCGACTGACCAATTAAAGGGATAAGACTAATTTCTTTAACCGTTACGCATGGGCTTTCTTCAACAACCAGATGCTTAAAGTCCTGTAATGGCTTGGTGTTTAGATAAGGAGTTTGCTGAGCAAGCTGGTCTTGTAATTGCTGGTTAAGCTCTTTTAAACGCTGATCTTGCAATACCTGACTGGGTAAAGAGACATCTTTAATCGCATAAACATATTGGTGAAAACCCGCAAAAAGAATAATAGAAGAGGTTATAAAATTTCTAGTTAACATTTTGTAGACAGAATTGTACGTATAATCACACTATTTTACACAACGTCAATATATATCTCAATATTTTATAAAAATAAAAAAAGCTAGGCACTTACCTAGCTTTAATATAAAAAAACTATATTCGATTAAATATAATCAACCTTTTGAGCTTTTAAGATATCAAGCTGCAACATCTTTTTCTTTTTATATTTATAAGCAATAAATAAACCTATAAACCAGATTGGTGAACACTCAAGTGCAATTAAAGTATCATGGTCTAAAGCCAGAATTACGATAGTAAACACTAAAAATAACATGGTCATCCATGCCATAAATAACCCACCTGGCATTTTATATTTTGATTGGATGTGTAGTTCAGGGCTTTTCTTACGATAATAAATATATGAAAGCACAATCAACATAAACGTAAAAATACATAAAATTGAAGTGAGCGCTGAAATAATCGTAAATGCAGTCATAACGTTTGGAACAATAAATAAAATAGAAGTACCAACCGTTACGCATGCCATTGAAAATACGAGTCCGCGAATTGGAACTTTTCTTTTTGACAGCTTACTAAAGCTTTTAGGTGCATCGTTGTCTAAAGCCAAACCATATAGCATACGACTGGTTGCAAAGATTCCACTATTTGCAGAAGATAAAGCCGAAGTCGCAACAACAAAGTTGATTAAACCCGCCGCAATTGGTAATCCAACCAAGGTAAACATTTCTACAAATGGGCTCTTTTCTGGTGAAACTTTTGCCCAAGATGTGACTGCAATAATACAAACCAATGCGCCTACATAGAATAATAAAATGCGTAAAGGAATAGAGTTAATTGCTTTCGGAAGTGAAGTATGCGGGTCTTTGGTTTCAGCAGCAGTCGTACCGACAAGCTCAATACCCACAAATGCAAAGATGGCAATTTGAAAGCCTGCCAAGAAACCTGTTACACCATAAGGAAACATTGATTCTGTTTCAAACAAATGACTCATTGAGGCCTTAACACCATTTGGTGAAGTAAATCCAATCCCAATTAAATAAATACCAGCCAGAATAAACAGAATAATTGCAGTAATTTTGATGAGTGAGAACCAAAACTCAAGTTCACCAAAAAGCCGAACGGCCACAAAGTTGAGTATGGTTAAGATCGCCAATGAAGTAAATGCCGGAATCCAGACGGGTAAATCTGGATACCAAAACTGCATGTACCCCCCGATCACGATTACATCGGCAATGGCTGTAATAATCCAGTTACACCAGTAGGACCAACCAAGGAAGAACCCCGCCCACGGACCGAGATAAGCCGTTGCAAAATCGGCGAAGGTTTTAAAATTCGTGTTGGCAAGCAACAATTCACCCATTGCCCGCATTACGAAGAAAAAGAAAAAACCAATAATTAAATAGGTTAAAACAATTGAAGTACCCGAAACACTTAATGTTTTCCCGGAACCCATAAATAATCCAGTACCAATTGCACCACCGATTGCGATCATTTGAATATGACGATTTGTCAATGAGCGCTGCAATTTCTCTTCTTCTTGCTCAGTCATATGTTGACTACCAAGAAGATCTCCTTCCAGGAATTGCTTTCCGTTATTCTTACTCATGTAATATTTACTCCAATTTATAGCAACCGTCGTAAATGCTTTAATAATAAATAAATTATATGATTATTAATTTAGTCCATTAAACCATTCTAAAAATATTATTAAATCACTTAAGACCTTATAAATTCCTTTTTAAAAGCTATCACCTATAACAATAAAAATTATTCATCATTCCTTTCCTTCATTATTATATTAGCCTGCATTTAAAAATATAATTTTGAAAAATTCTTAAAATATATAAATTAATTACACATTTTATTGAATTATCTTTTATATAATAAAACAGGCTAATTAATCCCAGCTCAGCGAGCAAGATTGTATTTATCCATATACCCATCTTGCGCTAGCGATAATATAGTATTCCTTCTTAAATTTGGTGAAATGTATAGTATTTCTGTTTAATTAACAGCCATTCGCAAATGTTCTGTTTCTTTAAGTTTGTTCACTATCTGTGGGTTCGAGTCCTGTTTAACATGGACGCTTAACACACGGACTAAACCACCATTTTCAACATTTAATTGTTTTGCTTGTGCTTTTGTTATTTGCAATGACTCCTGATAAGGTGTGCCGAATACAAGAATTGCTCGATAATTTTCATAGTTATCGTTGGCCACAATATAGGGTTCATCACCTGAACTAAGAGGAATAGACTCTACAACTTGTACAGTTAAAATCTGGCTTTCTTTAATTGCTCGTAAATTTTCAATATCTGCTTGCAGCGTTGCACCACCATCAAAAATATCTATATAGCCTTTGTAGCGCAGTCCTTCTTCAAGCAAGAGATTGTAGGCTGGTCGAGTATTGGGATGAACAATACCAATCGCGGCTTTAGCATCATCAGGCAGCATATCAACATAGAGTGGATGTCTCGGCATCAACTCAGCAATAAAAGCCTTTTGTCCCACCCCACTCAAATAATCGGCTTTGGTAAATTCAATATTAAAAAACTTATGGCCTACCGCATTCCAAAATGGTGACTGCCCATTTGCATCAGAGTATCCACGCATTTCGGCAACAATCGTTTCTTCAAAATATTGGCGAAAGGCAGAGAGAAACAAGAAACGGACTTTAGATAAAAATTTGCCATTTTTATTTAAGCGATAGTCAGGATCTAAAAATAAAGTACAAAGCTCACTACAGTTAGTATGATCATTACTCAAATACAAAGTAGGTAAAGCGTTATAAACACTTAAGGGTTCTGAAGCGTGAACTTGGGTTCCTACATGGAAATTGTACCAAGGCTCTTTTAAACCAAGAGCGACTTCAATACCGCAAACGCCAACAACTTTGTTGAGTTCAGTATCTTCTAAAACAAATAAGTAAACCTGATCTGCCTTTGGGAGTTCGCCTGCGACTGTCTTACACGCCCGTTCAATACGTGCAGCCAACTTTTCCATATTTGGCTGCAAAGATGTCAAACCAAAACCTGCTTTTTGCGCCAACAGGTAAAGGTCATTAACATCCCTAGGTTCAATGTAGCGAATAATCATCATGCTGCTTGTTCATCCTTTTGAATTTCCACAAAGCGAGCAAGCGCACGTTCAAAGCGTTTTAAGCCCTCATCAATATCAGCAAATGGAACGATTAAAGAAGGTGTAAAACGGACTACATTTGGACCAGCTATAAGACTCAGTAAACCTTCTTCACCCGCAAGGTTATTAATATCTTTTGCTTTACCAGCAAACTCGTCTTTTAAAACACATCCGAGCAATAAACCACTGCCACGAATTGCTTTAAAGACTTCATATTTTTCATTTAATTGATTTAAAGCTTTTTTATAGTAGTCGTGACGCTCTTTAACGCCATTCAGCACTTCAGGCGTATTAATAAACTCAAAGACTGCCCCTGCAACCGCACTTGCTAACGGATTACCACCATAAGTCGTACCATGTGTACCTACAGAAAAATGCGGAGCAAACTTATCAGTTGTTAACATTGCACCGACCGGGAAACCACCGCCCAAGGCTTTTGCAGTAGTCAGTACATCCGGAATCACACCGTAATTCATGTAGGCATAAAGTGCACCGGTACGGCCAACACCCGTTTGTACTTCATCAAAAATAAGTAAGGCACCAAACTGATCACACAGTTCACGTAAACCTTTTAAAAATTCGATATCAGCTGGAATAACCCCGCCCTCACCTTGTACAGGCTCTACAATTACTGCACAAGTTTGTTCATTTATGACTGCTTTAGCCGCTTCTAAATCATTATAAGCAACATGGCTAATACCGTTTGGAAGTGGTGCAAAGTCTTGTGAATATTTTGGTTGGCCACCTGCTGAAACGGTAAATAAGGTACGGCCGTGGAAAGCATTGTTAAATGCCACAATGCCACTTTTACCTGCAACACCGCTGTCGAGTCCAACTTTACGCGCAAGTTTTAATGCTGCTTCATTCGCTTCAGCACCTGAGTTACAGAAGAATACTTTATCGGCAAATGTATTTTCAGTGAGTTGTTTAGCAAGGCGTAGTACTGGTTCATTGGTATAACCATTACCGACGTGCCAAAGTTTTTTTGCTTGTTCTGTTAACGCATTGACTGCCACTGGATGCGTATGACCTAATGCATTTACTGCAATCCCGCCTGCAAAATCGATATATTCTTTATTTTCTTGATCCCAAATACGTGAACCTTCACCACGTACCGGAATGAAATTTGCCGGTGCAAATACTGGAACCATCCACTCGTTAAAGTCACCACGAGAAACTGCAAAATTATTCATCTTATCTAGTCCATTAAATTGAATTATTCGGGTTAACTGATGACCTTATTATTCAAAATCAAATTGATTCACAAAATTTGTAATTCAGTAAAAAATGAATTATTTTTTACCAATCTGATAATTGACAATTACATTATGGACAATATTGATCAAATTATTTTAGGTTTACTTAAAGATAACGCACGGATGTCTGTAACCGAATTAGCCGAAAAAGTTCACGTCTCAAGAGCAACGATTAAAAAGAGAATGGAGTATCTTGAATCTTCGGGCATTATTACCGGATATACGGTTCGTTTTAAACCAAATGCGGAACGAAATGTCATTCGTGCATGGATGAGCATTATGGTCGAAGGCACCAAAGCGCAGTCTGTGATTAAAGAACTACGCCTAGAAAGTGCGGTTGAATGTCTGCATAAAACTAACGGTAAATGGGATATTCTGGTTGAGCTACGTTCCGACACTTTAGAAAACTTCGATAAAGTATTAGAGAGAATTAGAAATATTTCAGGTATTTATAACAGTGAAACTAGTATTTTACTTGCTAGCCATAAGACCTAATCACTGCGTTCAAACTTAAATTAAACATGGGGTGAGCCAACTTACGGCTGAGCTCATCCATTCCCTTTCATTCAAAAATTTCTCTATGGCCGCTCGTTAAATCTAAAAGTGCCATCCTCATGATGAACCTATTCTAACAATCCTCAATAAATTTTTAATTTTTTTAAATAATCAAAATCAAAAACTTAAAATCTAATTTGATTTAAATTCCCACTTTTTCACTCACTCCCCTCATCAAAGCATTTGACAGAAAATTTAAAACATAATACATATAGTATTATATGTTATATGTTAAAACCTAAGGACAAGGTATAAAAAATGGCTAAAACTCAACTACAACACTTCATTAACGGCGAATATGTTGCTAGCAAAGGAAATGATTTCTTCGATTTGGTAAGCCCAGTCACTGGTGAAGTCTATGCACAATCGCCAAATGCGACCGAGGCAGAAGTTGATGCAGCTTATGCTGCTGCAAAAGAAGCATTTAAAATTTGGGGACGTAGTACACCTTCGACTCGTCAAAAAGCATTACTTAACTTGGCAGATGCCATTGAAGCAAATGCCGACCGTTTGATTGAAGCGCAAAGCCGCAATACAGGTCAGTTAAAACATTTAATTGCATCTGAAGAAGTAGGTGCATCGGCAGATCAAGTTCGTTTCTTTGCAGGCGCTGCCCGCTTACTCGATGGCACAGCAACTGGCGAATATTTAGAAGGTTTAACTTCTTCTATTCGTCGTGAACCAGTCGGTGTGGTTGGTCAGGTTACGCCTTGGAACTATCCACTCATGATGGCGGTTTGGAAAATTGCTCCAGCTTTAGCCGCAGGTAATACTGTCGTATTAAAACCAAGTGACACAACTCCTGAAAGTACCCTTTTACTTGCAGAAATTGCTGCACCATTTTTTCCGAAAGGTGCATTTAACGTAGTGTTAGGCCAAGCGCAAGTCGGTTCAAAAGTTGTATCACACAAAACCCCTGCTCTTGTTTCAATTACCGGTTCAGTTCGTGCCGGATTACAAGTTGCTGCTTCTGCTGCGGCAAATTTAGCAAAAGCCCATCTTGAACTTGGCGGTAAAGCACCTGTACTGGTTTTTGAAGATGCCGACCTCGACAAAGCAGTTGAAATGATTGCTTTAACGGGCTATTTCAACGCAGGGCAAGACTGTACTGCGGCAACGCGTGTGATTGTGGCTGAATCTGTTCATGATGAATTTTTAAGCAAGTTAATTGAAGCTGCAAAAAATACCCGTTTTGGCGATCCAGATGATCAAGACGCGCTTTATGGTCCACTTAACAATGCCAATCAATTAAAGAATGTTAAAGCGTTTATCGACAACTTACCTGCTCACGCCAAAGTTGAAACAGGCGGAAAACAGGCAGACCGCCCAGGCTTCTATTTTGAACCGACTGTTATTAGTGGCCTAAAACAACATGATGAAGCTATTCAAAATGAAATTTTTGGACCAGTGATTACCGTTCAGAAATTTACCGATGAAAATGATGCCATTGAAAAAGCCAACGATGTTGAATATGGCCTAGCTTCAAGTGTTTGGACCAAAGACCATGCTCGTGCAACACGCCTATCACGTGAACTTGATTTCGGTACAGTTTGGATTAATACCCATATTCCTTTAACCGCGGAAATGCCACATGGCGGCTTCAAAAAGTCAGGATATGGTAAAGATTTATCTGGTTACGGTTTTGAAGAATATACCCGTGTTAAACATGTGATGAGTTCAAACGAATAATAACAATGCGTTTTGAAAGGAGATCAAAATGAATAAGCAAGAAATGAAAGACTTGGTGACTAAAGCCCATCACGAACTCTTTAATTTGCATGACACCACTGCTCTAGACCGTTATTTTTCTGAAGACTTTATAGAGCACTCACCACTCGTTGCAAATGGTATTTCAGGTCTTCGTCAATTGGTAGAAGATTGTCCCGATATGCAACACGAAGCTGTACGTGTACTAGCAGATGGTGACTTGGTTGCAATTCATGGCCGCTTTCAAGGCTTAGATGAAAACCCATTGGTTGGGTTTGATATCTACCGAGTAAAAGACGGCAAAATTGTCGAGCATTGGGACGGCCTTGTGGCAGAAGCTGCACCGAATGTAAGCGGTAGAACTCAACTAGATGGTCCGACTGAAATCGTAACTCACCATGACCCAGAGAAAAACCGCGAGATTGTGACGTCTTTCTTCAAGAAGTCATTAATCGATGGAAATTATGAAGCCTTTAAAGAATATACCGACGGCGATCAGTTCATTCAACATAGTCCAGATATTGGTGATGGCGTTAAAGCTGTGATTGATTTTTTGAACAATATCCGTAATGAAGGACAAGGTTTGGTATACTCAAAAACGCATCGCTCCATTGCTGATGGTCAATTTGTATTGACACATTCCGAAGGCAGTATTGCCGGAAATCGACATGCCTATTTTGAACTATGGCGTGTAGATAATGGCAAAATTGTTGAACTTTGGGATGCAATACCTGCTGTGCCTGAAGATGAACAGGCTGTCCATGGTTATGGCGTGTTTTAATAATTATTTATCCGCTTCATTAAGCTAAGTCTTTTGACTTAGCTTTTAGAGAATTCGCCATGTCAGCATATACGATAATTTTTGCACCTATTGCTCAAGCAACTCGTTCGGAACAAGTTGTAGAACGCTTGGAAAATGCAATTATCTCTGGTTTGCTCAAAAGCAATGAACAACTTCCTAATGAAGCAGACTTAGCACGCTTAATGGGAGTTTCACCAATTACTGTTCGTGAAGCATTAAATACTTTACGCGTAAAGGGTTTAATTGATACACGTCGCGGAAGAAATGGTGGAAGTTTTGTTTGTGAGCTACCTTCGGATTTACTTTTAAATCAACATCCTTTGCGCCAAGCTTCAAATGAGTATCTTGCCGATTTAGGCGAGTTTCACAGTGCAATTTTAAGTCATAGTGCCTATCTGGCCGCTCAAAGAACAACTGAATATGAACTTAATAAAATCAAAGAGTTAATTGATCAATTTGAACGAGCCGTTGAAGCAGATACACGTGCACAGCTTGATTTACGTTGTTTACTCACACTCACCTCATTTGCCCAATCTTCAAGACTGGCAAATCAGGAACTCACGATTCAGGCTGAATGGGCTCCGCTCATTGCCGTGCTTTATCAAGATGATGATTTTCACCGTGAAGTTGTAAAGCAATATCACCATCTTTTGTCGTCTTTTATTGACAACAATGAAAATGAAGCTGTTATTCAAGCCAGAAAAATAGTTTCAATGCTCACTGACCAAATGCTTCGATATAAGTTATCGAGTGAATAAAAATAAGAAATAAGATGGCTTATCAATACACAAGTTAGGAATATGGAATTTTAGGAGTTATAGGAATGACCCAACATTTAGATGTAGAAGAGCTTCAAAATTTGTTAAAGACGGTGGTTGACGAAACAACCTCTATCACGGAAACACTCGCAAGTAAAGCAAGTAAAATTCTGTCAAAACACGCTTCTGAAAAAAATGCAGATATTAAGCTTTCAACTTCAGAACGCGCTGCTTTGCAGAAAGAAATTAAAAAAGCACTCTCTCAGAGCCATTATAGTCAAGGTACGGGTTTTGCAAGTTATAGTCCGGCAACTCAAGATGAGCAAGACTATTGGACGCTAGAATGGTGGTATAAAAAAGAAGATCAATTACAACAAGCGAAACTTGAAAACTACCAAAATGCGCAGCGCTTTTTAGATTTCCGCTCATTTGAGTGGTTCCATAAACCTGCAAAAAATAAAAGTCCATGCATACATGGTCCTTATGTGGATTATATTTGCAATGGAGCCTATACCATTACCATTGCTCACCCTGTCATGATTCATGACCATTTTATCGGTGTCATTGCGACCGATATTTTAGTTTCGGCCCTTGAAAAACTACTTATGCCAAAACTCAAAAACATTAAGCAAAAGGCGGTCATTATGAATGATTCATCTCGAGTCATTACTTCAAATGACATTAGCATCAGAACCGGGACATTATTTAAAGATAAGACTGATCAACAGTTTTTCTCGCAACCCTGTCAGTCTTTCCAGTTGGTTGTCATCTAAAAAGCAAAGAATATTGGCCTTTTATTCCCGCTTTAGTGTACCACCAAGGTGATATAGCACTTTAAGCCCTAGCTGTTGTTCAAACTTTCTTCAAACAGACTTGTTTATTCAGGTCTAGGGGAAGTTTTGGCCTAAAAATAGCATCGCCTTTCTGGATGAAAAGCAAAAACAACGAAATTTGAGGTTGAAAAGACATGGAAAATAAAGCGTCTTCCTTAAAAAAATTATCGCTATGGCAAGTGACAATTATTGGTATTGCCTATATGACCCCCATGACGGTTTTTGATACTTTCGGTATTGTTTCCGGAATTACCAACGGGCATGTCCCTCTCGCATATTTACTTGCTTTAGGTGCTATGTTGCTTACCGCTTGGAGCTACGCAAGGTTTAGTCAAAATTCGGAAAAATCAGGCTCAGCCTATAGTTATACTGCCGAAAGCTTAGGACCCAAAAGTGGCTTTTTTGTCGGTTGGTGCTCTCTACTCGACTATCTGTTATTACCGCTCATCAATGTATTACTGGCAGCAATTTATCTCACCGCACTAATTCCAAGTTTGCCTTATTGGTTTTGGGTGCTGGTATCGGCGGGCCTTGTGACTTTAGTCAACTGTTTCCGTATTCGGTTACTTGCCAACTTAAGTCTCGTGTTTGTGTTCGCACCCATTATCCTCATGGTTATTTTTGTATATTTAGTGGTCCGGGGTATTGGCTCTACTCAAGGTTACGAACATGTACTTACCTTGGCTCCGCTATGGCATGGTCAACAATCACTGTTACCACTTGTTGCTGGGGCCTCAGTTCTATGCTTTTCATTCTTAGGTTTTGATGCGGTCACCACCCTTTCAAATGAAACCAAACAACCCACCAAAAATATTCCCCGTGCAGTCATGTTAACCACACTTGCTGGCGGAGCTATTTTCTTCACAGCCGCTTGGTTTATTCAGCTTTATTTTCCAAACAATGTCCGTTTTCACCATCCTTCAGAAGCGTTACCAGAAATTGTGCTTTATGTCGGTGGTGCTTTGTTTCAGTCCATCTTCTTATGCGGACAAATTATGAACACTGTCGCCTCTGGCCTTGCCTCACATGCCAGTGCTTCGCGTTTACTGTATATAATGGGTACCGACAATATTTTCCCTAAAAAGTATTTTGGAACCATCCATAGCTCTTTAGGCACACCCTTTTTCTCGGTTTTATTTGTCGGGCTTATTTCAATGTCGGCTATTTTCTTAGATTTAGCTCAAGTTGTCAGTCTGATCAGTTTTGGTGCGCTCGTTGCGTTTACAGCCGTAAACTTCTCAGTTTTTATGAAATTTTATATTAAAGATAAGCAACGTTCAGGTTTTAAAAATAAATTTCTAAACCTATTTTTACCGCTGTTATCGGTCATCAGCATTATTTGTTTATGGCTCAATCTCGACTCGTCTTCACTGACTTTTGGATGTTTCTGGTTGGCTTTAGGCATTCTCCTATTCATTTATAAAACGATTAAAAAACAAAGTATTGCAATTAGTAATGCTTATTAATTTTTTAAGGAACTTCGTCATGAAAATTATTTCTAAACCTCAACTTTTAAAAGATGTGGAATACAAACCAAGTCAGTCTTTACAAGTGGGTAAAGAATGGAGCTGGTTAAATCCAAAACATACAAAATTTGACGCAACCACGGTTAATGGCACTTCGGTAGATAACCCAGCAAACTACTATGAAAGTTCCCTCTCGAATTGGCATACATTTGACAGTTTAAATGCTGACATCGAGTGTGATGTAGTGGTTATTGGTGGTGGCTTATTAGGTTCATCAACTGCCTTACATTTAGCTGAACAAGGTGTAGATACGGTTTTATTAGAAAAAAATCGTATTGGTAGTGCAGCTTCAGGTCGAAATGGTGGACAACTCACCCCAGGTTTAGCACGTTGGGAAGCTCAAGAAATGGCCGATCGACTCAGCTACGAAGATGCCAAAAAGCTATGGCATTTTACTTCTACTGAAGCGATGCAACTAATTGATGATATCTCGGAAAAATACCAACTCAACTTTGACCGAAAATACGGCCATATTACTGCCGCCGTTCATGAAGGTCATTTGGTTGGCTTAACACAAGGTGCCGATGCCCGAAAATACTTAGGTGAAGACCACACCCGTATTGTGGGTAAACACGAACTCATGGACTATATTAAGTCTGACTACTATACAGGTGGTTTAATTGATGAGTTAGGTGGACAAATCCATCCGTTGGCTTTAAACCGTGGCTTAATTTATGGCTTTTGCCAAAACGGCGGCTCTGTGTATGAGCAAACAGAAGTTATTTCAATAGAAGAAAAAGCAGATGGTATTTATGTTCACACAGCAAATGCAGTCGTAAAAGCTAAAAAGTCTGTGGTTTTAGCAGTACACCATGCTTCATTTAAACTTTTATCTGAACAGAACAATACCACTATTCCGTTTTACACCTATGTTGCGACCACCGCTCCTTTAGAGCTTGATACCAAAGAGCTTCTGCCATTTGGACATCCTGTTTATGACACTCAGTTCCAGATTGATTACTACCGCCCTGTCTTTAATAACCGTTTACTGTTTGGTGGACAAGGTACTGGAACATGTTGGGGACCAGAGAAAACTCTAAATTATCTAGAGCATCGAATTCATACCGTATTCCCGCAAATTAAAAATCTAGAGATGGATTTCGTCTGGAGTGGAACTACTGATTTAACGGTAAATGGTGCAGTCGATAGCCGTAAGTTTGGCAACAAGCTCCCTATTTATGCTGTTCACGGCTGGAGCGGTCATGGCGTAGCACAGACAGTACGTATTGGTAAAGCCATCGCAAATGACTTTGTTGGTCAATCGAATGACTTTGAAATGTTATCTAGAATTGACCATCAAAATATTATTTTTGGCCGTACCCTTGCCCCTGTCGTTATTCCACTGGCTAAAAGTATGTATGGCATCGGCGCAATGATTAACCCAGGCAAAATGGTATCTTTCTAATTTATAAAAACGTCATTTTTCTAAAAAAGGATTCGTACAGGTTTGTGCGAATCTTTTTATATAAGCGCAATATTACTTTTCAAACTAGGTTATCCCTATCCAATCCATTACAATAACGCCGGCTTCTTTATTCAGCGCATAGTATTTTGAGTAACTCATCTTCCCAACTAAAACGTGGACTTAAAAATCGTCACATCCAGTTAATCGCTATGGGTGGTGCTGTGGGCACAGGACTATTTTTAGGCTCGGCACAAGTCATTCAGTCTGCTGGTCCTTCAATCATTTTGGGTTATGCCATTGTCGGTTTGGTTGCATTTTTAATCATGCGCCAAATGGGTGAAATGATTGTCGAAGAACCTGTAGTCGGTTCTTTTAGTTACTTTGCACAAAAATACTGGGGAAGATTTCCCGGTTTTTTATCGGGCTGGAATTATTGGGTAGTGTACATTTTGGTTGCCATGACCGAGCTTACCGCCGTGGCTAAATATGTACATTATTGGTGGCCTCATATCCCTGCTTGGGTTTCAGTTTTATTTTTCTTTGTGCTGGTCACCTGCTTGAACTTAGGCAATGTTAAATTTTATGGCGAATCTGAATTTTGGTTAGCTATTATTAAGGTGGCTGCGGTCATTTCAATGATTGTGTTTGGCTTATATTTACTGCTTACCGCAGGTAATGACTCTATAGCTAGCTTTTCAAACCTATGGCAGCATGGCGGATTTTTCCCTCATGAGTTCTCGGGCCTATTTTATATGCTCGCTTTTTTAATGTTTGCCTTTGGTGGTATTGAACTCATTGGAATGACGGCAGCTGAAGCTGAAAACCCTGAAAAAAGTATTCCACAAGCCATTAACCAAGTTATTTTTCGAATCTTAATTTTTTACGTGGCTTCGCTGGCAATTATTATGTCGCTTATTCCATGGAATCAACTGGACCTCGGCGGTTTAGATAAGAGTCCATTTGTCATGATTTTTAGCCAACTGGGCATTGGTTGGGCGGCACATTTACTTAACTTTATTATTTTAACTGCTGCCCTTTCTGTTTATAACAGTGGGATGTATGCCAATAGCCGTATGTTGTACGGGCTAGCAGTTCAAGGCAACGCACCTAAAGTTTTTGCAAAAGTAAGCAAACAAGGTGTACCTACATCCGCGGTTATCTTTTCTTCTATTTTGATTTTTGGGTGTGTATTACTTAACTATTTCATACCAGAAGAAGCTTTAAGCTATCTTATGTACATGGCTGTAGCAGCTTTGGTTTTAAACTGGGCAATTATTAGTTTTACCCATTTAAAATTTAAACGTTCGATGAAGCTTGAAAATAAAATTGCTAAATTTCCTGCACTATTTTCACCTCTGAGTAACTATGTCGTTTTGACTTTTATTGGCATGATTTTATATATCATGTGGACTCAAGGCTTTGAAAAGTCGGTAATTCTCATTCCAATCTGGATTGCTTTTATGTTTGGCCTATATACAATTTTGAGTTGGAAAAAATCACTCTAATCTTCAAACAAGGCTTATTTAAACAGAATAAGCCTTTGTTATTTTAGCCTTTACAAACGATTTGCCTTCAGAACAAACCAATCATGCCATATGCCTATTTCTAATTTAATTCACAATAATTAATTCTGAGATATTTTATGTATTCTTTATTCATTCTAAAACAAGCAATTAGGTCGTACTCAACAGATCATGATTAAAATACAAGTGTTTACATGATCTATAATTATTTGTGCTTATGTTCAGCTAAAATCGAGGCTGACAAAGTATATTGTTGCGATGCCCTTCTAGGAAAAAGACACTTCATCTAACCCAGTGCTTTACCCACTTATAGATTTCGCTCTATTTACTGCGTCGCTCAATGATGAAAGACAGGAAAATTTTATGGAAAAAACACTGCAATGTCCGAAATGTGGTTCTACAGAAATTGAAACACGTGATCATGACAAATTACTTAAAACCACTGGCGGTGTTTTATTAACAGCTGCAGGTACTACGGCAGGTACTGTAGGCGGCGCCGCAACTGGTGCTACTGTAGGGGCAGCGATTGGTACTGTTGCCGGACCATTAGGTGTAATTGTTGGTGGAACTGTAGGAACATTTGTCGGTGCAATCAGTGCAGGCATTACTGGCGGTGTGGTAGGTAATATTTTTGGTAAAAAAGCAGGCGTAATGATTGATAAAAATATATTTCAGGACTATCGCTGCTTGAAATGTAAATACCGTTTTAAACAGAAGAAATAATATGATTTCAATTGAATTAAGCAGATAAAATCAGTTTCTTAACTGTCTATTCTGCTTAGTTCAAAGTTTTTATAGAAGTGCTCCACATAGCAAATATATGAAGCAACTTATTTAAGAAATTAAGAAACTAGCTTGAGTTTAATTTACTTAGCTACGCCATCTTGTTGAAATTTAGGTGAACGTGGTCCGTATAATAACCCCATACCTGGATTATAATTAGTCGGGGTAAACAGTTGAGTATTGACCATACTTGCTAATGGATAAGCTCTATCATTAAAGCTGCCAGCAATCTGTTCAACTAAAGCCCCAACGACCATCCCTATTAAACCCGCATTACCATCACTACTCGCTTGAACAAGTTTTTTCTCACCTGTCCAAATCACATCTCCCGTTTTCAAATCAACAAGTTTTGCATCTGCACTTACTGTAGCAACACTTTGAATGACTTGATATTTAGAGCCATATTCTTTAATTCGAATATAGAGAGCA
Organism: Acinetobacter sp. OYA S30; assembly: GCF_033599315.1. Lineage (NCBI taxonomy): Bacteria > Pseudomonadati > Pseudomonadota > Gammaproteobacteria > Moraxellales > Moraxellaceae > Acinetobacter > Acinetobacter sp. OYA S30. The sequence goes on along the minus strand of NZ_JAWVAV010000013.1, from coordinate 8,952 downwards.
GCATCTGCGCCAAAAATTTCTTGTAATTTCTGAGGTGAAATAGACTGAGCATCGTTGCCATTAGTAACGCCATTCTCTTTAAACATGTTGTCTACAACAGAGATTGGAAAAACATAATAGCCAGCTTCTGCTACAGGTGCCACCACGGTAGGCCAATAACTATAGGTCGCTTTTACATCAGGTGAATCATTGACTGGTGGCAATACCAAAATTGACTTTGGCATATGGGCTTTATAGGCCGTAATATCTTTATTAGGTGGTGCAGTAACTGCACATCCTGTAAATGCAAGGCTAGAAATGACCAAGCTGGCAATGAGAAGTTTCTTAATCATGATTTTGCATTCCCACCATTCGCATTCATTTTTTGCAATAAGCGATCCATTAAAACGGTAGATTCTGGATATACTTGACGTTCAAGTTGGAAATACTCGATTGCTTTTTGAGAATTATTTTCTTGTAAATACAATAATCCTAAATGAGCATATAACCCCGGTGGTACAGCTAGGCCCTTACCTTTGGTTTTTTCAATCTCTGCTTCTAATTTTGTGATCTGCGTATTTGGCGTTGCTTTTTCAGGTGCGTTATACATCAAATAGGTTTGATGAGTATAAGTTCCCCAATTGTATAAAGGTTGAGGGCCAGCGGCACAACCCACCAAACTCATCGCAAGAAAACTGCTAAAAAGAATTTTTTTCATCTAACACATATCCAAAATTATTGAATTGACCAACGGTTATTTTGAATATCTGTCACAAGATTATTTACTGCTTCACGAACAGCTAAGTCGAGTACTTTACCATTTAACGTAGAATCGTAAGAAGCTGTAGTACCAAAGCCTAAAACTTCACGTGCGCCTAATGCATATTCACCAGCACCTTGTACCGAATGCACAACTTCTGATGTTTTTACATCAACAATATTTAAATTAACTTTGGCATAAGCAACTTGTTGTTTACCGCGTCCTAAAATACCAAATAACTGTTGATCGCCTACTTCTTTACGACCAAATTCAGAGACATCACCAGTAATAACGTAGCGAGCACCTTTAATAGATTGAGCAGTATTGCTATAACCTACTTCTTGTTTAATTTCTGATAGATTGTCACGATTTAAAACTGAAAAATAGCCAGTTTGCTGTAAATGTGTTTCAAGAATAGTTTTCGCCTGCCCACCTAAACGATCGACATTATCAGAGAAAACACCTCTCATATAACTAGAGCGATTATCAAACTTACCAATAGAAATAGGAGTTTTTACTCCGGTATATTTTGTTGTAGCAGTAGCAGCAGTGACTTGTGGACTTTGTATCGTTCTTGAAGTTTCAGTAGTTGAACAAGCAATTAAACTGAAAGAACACGCCATAGTAATGATTAATATTTTTTTCATGTTTACTCTATAAAGATAAATAAATACAAAGAATACATATTATATACAAAAAGACTATCCAATAAGCGAATAAATTAGGACTCTAATAAAAAATTTACTTAATTCGTTTAAATAATTTTTAAAGAAGCAAAAAATTTATTCTATAGATAGTTAATTATATGAAACCTATTATTAGTAAATTAATTATGGTTTTCCGTGGTATAGAAAAATCTATCTATAATATAAAAATCAGCTACTTACTTTACGCTTTAAAGAAGATATGAAACAATTATGCCCTAATACAACTTCTGAAATTACAAATGAAAAAATTATTACTTTTAAGCTTAGTTAGCATTTTCAGCTCATATAGTTTTGCAGAGGACAATAGCTCGATTTATCGGGGACTTGGTACTGGTCCTGAAGATTTTTTAAAGTTTCAAATTCTTAAACAAAAAGGTTTCCTAGCCAAAAAACCTAATATTTCAAGAGCAGACTATAACGATATATACAAACTCAAAAAACCTTATGAATTTATGGGACAAAACGTTGTACTTATTTCAGATGAATATATGTCTGAATATGTGGGCTGTTGTGTGAGTGAAGGTTGGGGAGCTGTATTTAAGCAAACCACCAATTTAAAATTAATTGAAAAATTTGCAAAAAAGAATCAATGTAATATCGCTCCGATAGAAACCGATAGCACTTACTATGGGTTTAAAATTAGTTCTCTGCCAAAAGGTAATTATTATGAATTATCATGCCGCGAACGTGATTTAGATGAGTCTCAATAAGTCAAAATTAAACTCTGAAAATAAGAGCCAATAATCCTGTTTATCTTAAAATATCAGATCCATATAAACTAAGTGAGCAAGATGCTTTAGAACTACCTTTTTAAAAGCATCTTGTTCCAAAGCACTATTCATCAAGTTATTTAAAAAAACCGCTCCACCACCGCGTCCCTCTCACTCAAACTATTGGTACTTAAAAACCCAAACATCAAACCATCTATTAGATTTAAAACCATATCGGCATCAGGTTTTAAGGCACGAGTTTCCAAACTAAAAATTAGGTCAAAAAGTTCTCGAATTAGCCATTTTCTATACTCGATTGCCATACGGTAAGCCTGAGGATATGTCCCTTTAATTTCAAAAAAGGCTTTAAGTAATAAGTGGTACTGACTATTCAAGTTGACATGTAAAACCACAATTTCCTTGAGCTTATCGGTTGGCATGCAGTAACGGTTTGAGTAAATAATCGCGAGCACTTCTTCTTTCAGCAGGCTTTTTTGAAAGGCGATGCACATTTCAATTAAACCTTCTTTTGAGTGAAAGTAGTTATAGAGCGTAGCTTTCGGAATTTCAGATTTTTTAACAATCAGATCTACACCCGTGGTGTGAAATCCATAGGTGGTAAATAAGTTTATAGCCGTACGAATAACGTGTAATTTTTTGGAAGAGGTTTCTAAATTTGGCATAGTTTTACCGTTATAAATTCTTGTTGTTTCTAAATGAGATACTTTTTTGGGAGAAAAAAAAGGCACAGCAAAGCCATAAAGACTGTGCTTGGCACATCTCAAGTTTTATAGTTAATGCAAGTTTTTTGAGCCGTAATGACTTAAAGCATGAAAACCCTACAGGCTATCAAGCTGCTTTAAATTGTTAAGTTGTGTCGTTATAGCTTTTGGCAAAGGCTGCCAAAAAATAGTGGATGTGCAAAGCCAACTCCTTTTTATTGGGAGTTCTGCCAAAATATTTAAATTATGGTGGCAGAACGAAAGGGGGTTAGCAGACTGGCCGAAAAAACCCAGCACACCCGAAGGTGTCCCCCTCCCGTTCCGCCGTAGAGGGGGCACGAGGGTTCGTCACTAAAAGATTGCTCTTTTAATGCTTTTCGGAACGGTCTGCTAAAACCGACTGGCAATGTGGCCAGCATGCGAAGAATAGTATTCCACCCTCTTGTAGTCAAGCACACAAAATGACATTTGATTTAAATTAGATCATTAAAAAAGTAAGGCTAAATAATCAACAAGTTATTGTTAATTTGAGGTTTATAAAAATAGTGAAAATCTTAATAGCATCTGTAAGACGAAATATTTAGGGCTTAATTAAGAGCAAGATATGGCTTCTTCATTTTTAAATTAACAATTCTATTGTGACTAAATACTAAGAATTTACCCATACAAAAAAGGAGTGAATTTACTCACTCCTTTCTTATTAAATATTCGTGAATTACCAACCCCAACACGTTCCTGTAGCAGGTTTTCCACATAACTTATAATTTACCGCATACCAAATACTTCCACCTGTACGAGGTGTTTTATCTTTCTTAATTTCGTCACGGGTCAAATCTGCAAGATTAGAAATTGAAGTCGCAGTAACAGAACCTTTAGCAGCATTTTTCACAAGCTGTAATGCGCCCAAATCTGCGGCAGTTGAAGTACCATAAATAATATCAGTTGGTTTGGTACTTCCCATCAGTAAGGAATAATCAGCAACCGCTGCCTGATAGCCTGTTGCACTGCCCGATACAGTTAAGTCACTTTTTATTTCAGTAGTTGCCAATACATCTGCAGCACCATACACACTCGCATCGGTATGATAAAAACTTAAAGGATGAACCAGATTATTAGCGATTTGCTTGTTAAACCAATCTTCCCATAAAAACTCAGTATAGTCCGTTGCATTAGCAACTTTGCTATAACCAATATCACGTGTGAAATAGACCAGTGAACGATATGGATTATTTTGCATACCGTCAGGGTTAGTTGCAGATTTCAGGCCTAAGTTTTTAGGTAATTGTTGATATGAAATCGGTTGGTTTTTTCCATCTCTTAACCATGCTTGGCCATTGGCAAGCATTTTCGCCCAAAACTCATCCGCAGTTTTACTATCGCTATAATTCCCAACAACTTTCACCCATACTTTAAGTTGACCACCGCCATCAGGCAGCTCACGGAATTCGGTCATTGTATGATGACCATCGGTCAAATAAAGGCGCCCATCATAACCAACAACAACTGTTTTCAAATCAGCCGTTTCAGTGCCCGGCTGTTCTTGACAGTTAAATGTCTCCAATTGTTTTAAATTGGCCTTTTGTAGGTCTTGCAGACTTGTAAAATCATCACGACCTTTTGCACCAATCGCTTCACAATAATCGCTAAACTTCTTACCAATGGTTTTATTTAAATAAACTAATTGATTGACTGGATCTGCTTGCCAAGTTGGGCGCTGTAAATCACCTTGCCAACGCCCTAATTTATAATAAATTTGATCATAACCAATTGCACCCTGCGTTGGGATCAAATCAGCAATCGTAACTTGAATTACATCATTTGTTTTTGCTGTTAGAAAACGCTGGTCACGGGTAACTGTAGGGGTTGGGGAAACTACTGTAGATTGCTGATCTTGGCTATCATTGCAGGCAGTAATAGCCATCATGCTCGCAACAAGAAATACTAAACTTAGAACTTTATAAGATTTTTTCTGCATGCCTGGAAACTACCCCAATAAATTGGATTATTTTTAATCAACAGAGTTTCATTTAGATGACTAATCGATGTCATTTTGATGAATATAGTTATAGATCAATCCATTAGAGTAACGAAAAAATCGTCAATAATATTATAGTCCATATCAAAAATATTCTTGTAATAGGCTATTTTCAAATTATGCATTGATAAAATATCTATCTTACAAACATAGACCAATACTTCATATAGATCAGTTTCTAGACTAATACTATCTAATTTAAAAACTAGAGAATTAACATCTTCAAATATATCTAAATCATGAGCGTTATTTTCATTAAGAAGCTTTTTTAACTTTTCTATTGAAATATTTTCAATATTAAAATAACTATTAACTAATGTTTTAGCATGCATATTATATACAATACCCTCTATTTAACATTACGTAATATTTAAAGTAGATTTTTCGTTTAAAAGTTCAATTAAGTATTCAAAATCATCAGGGTTATCATAGTTATTAAAAGAATACTTTGTTTCTTCAAAGTACTTCCAAGTAATGTTTAAAGGTACAGTTATACAACCAATCCCACCAGTGAGACTATCCGACAAACCACCAAAACTAGAACCAAAGTAGCCCATCAATCCATTCACTTCCTCACCTATACAGCATAAGAAATCATTAAATGACTTAATATTTCTACCATCTATAACTATTGAACTTACTAGGTCTAGAGGCTTGTACTGTTGAACCCAATGCGAAACTTCTATCCACTTCTTTTTCTCTTCTTCGTTTAAATTACACCAATCTTGTAATCTAAGCTGATTTTTTCGATATTTCTTAATTAAATCAAATTTAAACTCATCAAAATAAGTCTCCTCTTCGCATAAATTTAATATCAATTTATTATCTTTCACTTCAAAAGATTCAATACTAGAACCTAAAACCCCGAAATATTCGTTATTTTCTTTTAAGAAGAATAAATTAATGCCATAGATATCATACTTATACTTTTTACTTTTTTTATCTTTATTTATTTCACCCTCACCAAAAAAACCATGAAAAACAACTTGAGTATCAGTGATTACACAATTTTCTGAAAGATATCCGCTCCAAATAGTTACATCATCATCAAACTCACTAAATTCACTTATTTCAATATAAAAAATATACTCTTCTGTAAGTTCAGAACTCATATAATATTTTCCTCTATCTCTGCTTTATTTTTAAATTTTGATGGGTTACTAATATGAAATTTCTAATGACGAGTATTTTTTTAACACTTCAATAAAATCATCTAAATGATAAAAATCTTCTTTCGACTCGAAATTATCTTTAGAGTACTGAAAATTTATCCATTTAACTTTTAAAGGCAAATCCCGCAGTACATCAGCAAATGCATTAAAGTTATAACCTAAGTATCCTAATACCCCATAAACCTCCTCTCCAAAATAACAATACACATCTTCTTCACACAGTAGGTATTTACCATCAACTGTTATATTTAATGATAAAGGTTCCCCTCTTTCGTTCATTCTAAAATAAGCAAAATCTAACCAGCAATTTTTTTCTAGCTTTGTAAAATTTAGCCATCTCTTTTTACCTATAGTTTCATTTGAAAGACGAATCAATAGCTCTTCTTTCTTTTTAAATTTTTCAAAATCTTCTAAGTTGTTTTTTGTTATAAGATCAAAATCTGGATCAAATTCAATAGAGAGTTCTTCACCATTAAAAGTAAAGTTTTCAGAAAGAATTAAACAATTTGCTATATTATTTTCTTTTAATTCTGTAGTGAGCTTATGCCGAGATTCAATCATTATATAACAATAGCAATAATTATTTTTTCCGAGATAACTATTAAAAATCTCCAAAGACTTTTCAACCTGTTGCAAATTATTAAAATTACTTACTACAACTTTATTATTATCAACGCATATTTTTTCAAAATAAATTTCATCAATAATTTCTTTTTTTTCTTCTTCATAAATGTACTTACATAAGTTTAGTTCAAACAATTTTCGATTGTCCTAATTCTCAGATATATTTATTAAATATCTTATCATATATATCTAATATTGAATAATTTTTATAGATACATGTATGAACTAAATCAGATATGTATCAACTCCTGTTTTTCTTAATTCATATTGCAACCCAGAAGCCAAAGCAACAATCGTTAATACAGCAAAAAATGGATTCCTCTTAGATTCTTTCAATGAATGGTCGTAAAGCATGAGCTTAATCCCATCTGTATATCCTCTTTCATTGACGATAGCGAACATTGTTCCAATTTCTAATCCTTTTAGACTTGATAAATTATCTGAATATCGTTGTTGTATTGCCTTATTTAGTAAGGAAGAGAAGACCTTTAATTCAATTTCATCAAAATTATGATTAACTGTAATAACCCAAAACTTTTTATTAATTTCAAATATTAAACTTTCGACTGGGTCTTCAGAATTGGACTCTCCATCTACAACTAAATAAAGATCATCTATTTTTCGAACTTCATCAATATTTTTAATTGCATCAAAAATATCGCTTTGCACCATATTTTTACCTTATTATCAATTTCCAATTCCAAAAGTTATATATTTAAAAAAAACCACTCTATGAGTAATTTAATTTCTCAGACTATGAATACTAACGCAACAACTAACTTTAAATATCTTCCCTACTTAATTTTCTAATGAAATTAATAAATATTTTATTATAAGAGAGCTTAAGAACAACATTATAAATAAAAAGCTAAGCTCCGATTACCGAAGCTTAGCTTTGAAAAATAATTCTAATTAAAAAATTATTTATTTAATGTCTGCAAATTCAGAAACAGGTTTGTTCACTTCAACTTTTGTGCCACCAAATTTTTCACTCACAAATTTTTGTACTTTAGGTAAGTGGTAAAGTTCACCAAGTTTCGTATAGATCGGGTCATTTTTGTTTGCTTCAGCTACACCCAATAAATTGACATAAAGCTTAGTAGACTGATCGATTGGCTCACGGAAGATTGCGTCTTTCATTACATTGAGGCCACCCTCAAGTGCCAATGTATTACCCAGTACAATCGCATCTACATCGTTTTTAACACGAACCGCGGTTGTCATTTGAATAGGTTTTAATTGTAAGTTTTTAGGGTTTTCAGCAATATCATTCACTGTCCCTTTTACAGGGTCAAAACCTGGTTTAAGTTTAATTAATTTAGCAGACTGCAATAATGTTAATGCACGAGCTTCGTTAGCAGTATCGTTTGGAATTGCAATGGTAGCGCCTTGCGGGAACTCATCAACGGTTTTAACTTTATTTGCATAAATACCCATTGGTTCCAAGTAAGTTGTCGCAACAGCAGCAACTTTAGCTTTATTTGAAGCATTATAAGCTGCCAAATAGTTGAATGACTGGAACGCATTTACATCTTGTTCGCCACTTGCTACAGACGTATTGAGCACAACATAGTCAGTCAAATTGGTTACTTCGAGTTTAATACCCGCTTGAGCAGTTTCAGGAAGTGTTGCCACGTATTTCCATACATCCGTATCAGAACCTGTTGAAACCAATTTAATTGTACGAACCGACTCAGTTTTATCTTTGGCTGCTGCTGTATTTTCAGTTTGTGCAGGCTGTTTATTACATGCAGTCAGTGTCAGTACAGAGGCACTGAACAGTACGCTAAATAATTTTTTCATAAATATATCCTAAAATAGGAAACGCCTACTCTAAATCAGAGCGAGACATTTCCAACCATTGGGTCGAAATGCAATATTTGGCTGGATATAATTTCCAGATATAGGGTTTAGAAGCCTGATTTCAGCATCATTCCTTCCGTGAATTTGCACGCTGAACAATAGAATTATGTTTTGAAACAGTTTCTAAATATGGCCTCATCATATATCAATAAATGAATATTCTACAAATAACTTGTTCGATTCTGATATATAGGCCTCTTATTGCTAAGATATTGAAAATAAAAAACATATTATATAAAGATAGTAATTTTGATTAAAATATATACTCGCTTGATTTATATGAAATTTTCGGCATTTATTAGCAAGATTTAAGCTAAATGAAGTTGTAATTTTTATTTTAAGCATAAAAAAAAAGCCCCTGCTTTTAACAGGAGCTTTTA